>CAZXTV010000289.1:0-2813 GCA_964643705.1 uncultured Arenimonas sp.
CCAGCGGCCCCATCGCCAGCGGTTCGTTCACGTGCTTGAACATCACCGCGTAGGGCGTGTCGGCATTGAACGGCAGCACGCCGGTCAGCCACTGGTAGACCATGATGCCGAGCGAATAGATGTCGGTGGCCGGGCCGATCTGGTCGCCCTGCGCCTGTTCCGGCGACATGTACTGCGGCGTGCCCAGCACGGCGCCGGTACTGGTGATGGTGGTGCGGCCCTGCAGCAGGCGCGAGATGCCGAAATCGGCCAGGTAGAGTTCGCCGCGTTCGCCCAGAAGCACGTTCTGCGGCTTGAGGTCGCGGTGCACCACGCCCAGCGAATGCGCGTGGTCGAGCGCATCGGCGATCATCGTGAAGTAGGCCAGGCCGGTCTCGCGGCCTGGCGGCGCGCGCTCCAGGCGCTCGCCGAGGTTGCCACCGCGCACCAGCCGCAAGGCCATCCACGGGATGCCATCGTCGATGCCATAGCCGTACAGCGGCACGATGTGCGGGTGCTCGAGCTTGGCGATCAGCCGCGCCTCGCGCTCGAAGCGCTCGGCGAAGCCCGGTTCCTCGAGCAGGTCGATCGGCAGCACCTTCAGCGCGACCTCCCGGTCGAGCCCGGCTTCGTAGGCGTTGTAGACCGTGGACATGCCACCGCGGCCAAGCTTGGCGACGATGGTGAACGGCCCGATGCTGTCCCCGATCTGGATCACGCTGCGCATGCAACCAACCCCCCGACTCGTCGAGCGCGGGCCCAGCATACGCCCGCTGACGCAGGATCGCTGGCCCCGGCAGGGCGAACGGGGAAAGTGGCTGTGAACGGCCCTTCCGGGCCCGGGTTCAGTTGGCGCCGGGCGGTACGGCGCCGTCCGCGACCACCATGTTGCGGCCGGAATCCTTGGCCGTGTACATGGCGCGGTCGGCGCGATCGACCAATGCGTCCAGGCTTTCTTCGGGGCCCAGGTGTTCGGCGGCGCCGACGCTGACGGTGAGTTCCACCACTTCCTCGCCGACCAGCTGGCATTGCTTCTGCACGGCGGTGCGCACGCGTTCGCCGACGGCCAGGGCGTGGATGCGGCGCGCGCCCGGCAGGGCGACGGCGAACTCCTCGCCGCCCAGGCGGCCGAGGATGTCGCCGCCACGCAGTTCGGCGGCAACGGCGTCGGCGACGGCCCTTAGGCAGTCGTCGCCGACCTGGTGACCCAGGCTGTCGTTGATCAGCTTGAACAGGTCGATGTCGAAGAACAGCACCGACAGCGGGCGCTTGTCCTGCTGGGTGTCCTCGGCGAGGCGATCGAGCCGGGCGCGCCAGGCGCCGCGGTTGAGTACGCCGGTGAGCGGGTCGCGTTCGGAGTCGGCCTTTACGCGGGTGGCTTCGGCGCGGGCGTGGTCGCGTTCGTGGAGCAGGTGGCGCATGCGGCCCGACAGGCTTCGCACCACCCATACGCCCCAGGCAGCAACGGCGGCACCGGCCACCGCCACCAGCCACGGCCAGGACGCCGCCAGGAACACCGCCGCGACCAGCAGCCCAAGCGCGGCACCGGCCTGCGGACCCCAGCCTTCACGTGGCTGAAGACGGTCGCGCATCACCGTCCAGCAGGCCGCCATGGCTGCCGCCAGCCCCAGGGCCAGGCCGACCATCGTCCAGGCGACGGCGAACGCGCCGGGGGCCGGGCCTGCCGCCAGGACCGGCCCAGCCCAAAGGCTTCCCAGCAGCAGGACTGCCGGGAGCGCGGGGCGGATACGGCGGGGGGCGGCGTCCATCGGGGTACTTTCCGGCAGCCGGGGGCTGAGTACAAGCAAGCTGGCGTGCGCCCTGCCCAAGCTGGGAACCCGCTCACGCTTTTGGGCGCCCATGACCTTCGGCCTAGGGGCGGGACCCCCGCTTGCCCTAGCATCGGTCGTTTGATCCCTGCTTCCGGAGCCTTTCATGACGCATCGTCCGCTTGCCCTCGCCCTGGGCCTTGCCCTGGCCTGCACCGCCACCACCCAGGCCGCGGAAAAGGACAAGAAGGACACGTGGGACGTGCAGTCGGCCCACGCCAAGGGCAAGACCGTGCGCTTCGACACCGACGAAGGCACCTGGCTGGACCTGGACCTGAGTCCCGACGGCCGCCGGATCGTGTTCTCGATGCTGGGCGACATCTACGAACTGCCGGCCGCCGGCGGCCAGGCCAAACGCCTGACCAGCGGCCCGGCCTGGGACATCCAGCCGCGGTTTTCGCCCGACGGCAAGGAGGTCGCGTTCACCTCCGACCGCGGCGGCGGCAACAACCTCTGGCGCATGAAGGCCGACGGCAGCGGCGCCACCCAGGTGTCGAAGGAAGACTTCCGCCTGCTCAACAGCCCGTACTGGACCCCGGACGGCCAGTTCATCGTCGGTCGCAAGCACTTCACCTCGGGCCGTTCGCTCGGCGCCGGCGAACTGTGGATGTTCCACCGCGATGGCGGCAGCGGCCTGCAGCTGACCAAGCGCAAGAACGACCAGCAGGACCTGGGCGAACCGGCGGTGTCGGCCGACGGCCGCTACGTCTATTACTCCGAGGACGTCAGCCCGGGCGGCATGTTCCAGTACAACCGCAACGTGCACGGCACCATCTACTCGATCAAGCGCCTTGACCGCGAAACCGGCGAAACGGAAACCGTGGTCGCCGGCGCCGGCGGCGCGGTGCGTCCGCAGCCTTCGCCGGACGGCAAGCAGCTGGCCTTCGTCAAGCGCGTGCGCGACAAGTCGGTGCTGCACGTGATCGATCTTGATTCGGGCTTCGTGCGCCCGGTCTGGGACGGCCTGTCGCACGACCAGCAGGAAGCCTGGGCGATCTTCGGGCC
>CAZXTV010000290.1:0-2812 GCA_964643705.1 uncultured Arenimonas sp.
ATCGAGCCACGGCGCGCCGCTGGGCAAGGACGAAGTGGCCGCCACCCGCGAAGCCCTTGGCTGGCCGCACGCACCCTTTGAAATCCCGGCCGAAATCCGCGACGGCTGGCGTGCCGGCAACAGTGGCCTGGTGCGCGAGGAGCAGTGGAACCAGCGTTTCGACGCCTACGCCAAGGCCTTCCCGGAGCTGGCTGCCGAACTGGTGCGCCGTTCCCACGGCGAGCTGCCCGAAGACTTCGCTGATGCTGCCCAGGCCTACATCGCCAGGCTGCAGCAGGACGGCCCGGTGGTCGCTTCGCGCAAGGCCTCGCAGATGGCGCTCGACGCCTTCGGCCCGCTGCTGCCGGAACTGATCGGGGGTTCGGCCGACCTGGCGCATTCGAACCTGACCCTGTGGAAGGGCAGCAAGTCGGTCACCAGCGGCGACCCGAGCGCCAACTACATCCATTACGGCGTGCGCGAGTTCGGCATGTCCGCCATCAGCAACGGCCTGGCCCTGCACGGCGGCTTCATACCCTATGACGCCACTTTCCTGGTGTTCTCCGACTACTCGCGCAACGCCCTGCGCATGTCGGCGCTCATTCCCACCCGCGCCATCCACGTGTTCACCCACGACTCGATCGGCCTGGGCGAAGACGGCCCGACCCACCAGCCCGTCGAACACCTGGCGGCGCTGCGCTACATCCCCAACAACGATGTCTGGCGTCCCTGCGACGCGGTCGAGTCGGCCGTGTCCTGGCAGGCGGCGATCGAGCGCACGCAGGGTCCCAGCTGCCTGGTGTTCAGCCGCCAGAACCTGGCGCACCAGCCGCGCACGCCCCAGCAGCTGGCCGACATCGCCCGCGGCGGTTACGTGCTGTCGGACCCGGGCGAGGGCAGGTTCGACCTGATCCTGGTCGCCACCGGTTCGGAAGTGGAGCTGGCCATGGAAGCCATGCGCCGCCTGGCCGACAAGGGCGTCAAGGCCCGCGTGGTTTCCATGCCCTGCGCCGAGGTGTTCGCGCGCCAGCCGATCGAATGGCGCGAAGGCGTGCTGCCCGCCTGGTGCCGCAAGCGCGTGGCCGTGGAAGCCGGCGTCACCGGCTACTGGCGCCAGTTCGTCGGCCTGGACGGCGCCGTGGTGGGCATCGACCAGTTTGGCGCCTCGGCCCCGGCCGACAAGCTGTACCAGCACTTCGGCATCACCGCCGACGCGGTGGTCGACGCGGCGAAATCGCTGGGGTGATTACCGGCGGCGGCTATCGGGCCGCCGTCCCTCAGCCTTGCACCGGCCCGCAAAGGTTCCGGTGCAGTACCTCGATGACGTCGTGCACCGTGCCGTCGGCCACCGAGTAATAAACCGTCTGGGCCTCGCGTCGCGTCGCCACCAGGTTGTTTTCGCGAAGCACCGCCAGGTGCTGTGACAGTGCCGACTGGCTCAGCGGCACGAGCGCGTTGATCTCGCCCACCGACATTTCCCTTTCCACCAGCAGGCACAGCACCCGCAGGCGCTGCGGGTTCGCCATGGCCTTTAGCAGCTCGGCGGCGGCCTGCGAAGCCGATTCCATCAGCTCGGCCGACGTGCTGGCGGGGTCGGGGGAGGGTGGGCGGGAGGACGGTGTCATGGGTCTGCCTTTACGGGGGTGTTGACAGCATGCCAGAATGCTAATTAAGATGCTACTAAATTAGCACAGCCGGATACGCCGGCTCGGGAGAATGGCATGGCCAGTATCGTTGTCCTCGGCGCCGGCATCGGCGGCATGAGCGTCGCTTACGAGCTCCGGGCCCTCCTGGGCAAGGACCATCCGATCACCGTGGTCGGCGAGGGCGAACATTTCAGCTTCACCCCGTCCAACCCCTGGGTGGCGGTGGGCTGGCGAAAGCCCGCGGACATCCAGGTTGGCGTGCGCCCCTACCTGGCCAAGAAGGGCATCGGCTTCGAGCCGGCCGGCGCCGCCCAAGTGCTGCCGGCTGAAAACAAGCTGCGCCTGCGCGACGGCCGCGACCTGCCCTACGACTACCTGGTGGTGACCACCGGGCCGCGGCTGGCCTTCGACGAAGTGCCGGGCCTGGGCCCCGACGGCGGCTATACCCAGTCGGTGTGCACCACGCCGCACGCCTTCACGGCTTGGGAGGCCTACCAGGAATTCCTGAAGGCCCCGGGCCCGATCGTCATCGGCGCGGCCGCCGGCGCCAGCTGCTTCGGCCCGGCCTACGAGTTCGCGATGATCCTCGATGCCGACCTGCGCAAGCGCAAGCTGCGCGACAAGGTGCCGATGACCTACGTCAGCCCCGAACCCTACATCGGCCACATGGGCCTGGGCGGCGTGGGTGATTCCAAGGGCCTGCTGGAGTCCGAGCTGCGCCAGCGCCACATCAAGTGGGTCACCAACGCAAAGATCACCCGCGTCGAAAACGGCGTGCTGCACGCCGAGGAACTGGACGCGCGCGGCCAGCCGCTGGCCACGCACGAACTGCCGTTCAAGTATTCAATGGTGCTGCCGGCCTTCACCGGCGTCGATGCCGTGCGTTCGGCGAAAGAGATGTGCAACCCGCGCGGCTTCGTGCAGGTGGACGCGCACCAGCGCAACCCGGCTTATCCGAACGTGTTCTCGGCGGGCGTCTGCGTCGCGATCCCCCCGGTCGAGGTGACGGCGGTGCCCACCGGCGCGCCCAAGACCGGCTTCATGATCGAGTCCATGGTGACCGCGATCGCCCACAACATCGCCGCCGACATCGCCGGCAAGCCGGCCGACAGCGTCGCCACCTGGAACGCCGTCTGCCTGGCCGACATGGGCGACACCGGCGCCGCCTTCGTGGCGCTGCCGCAGAT
>CAZXTV010000291.1:0-2798 GCA_964643705.1 uncultured Arenimonas sp.
GCTGGCGCTGTGCCAGCGTTTCCGCCCCGACACGGCCGTGGTGGCCGACATCGCCGCCTACCCCGCCCTGCGCGACGGCCTGGCCGCCCTGGGCCTGCCCACGCGGGCGATGGCCGGGCCGGAGGCGCTGGTCGAGGTCGCCAGCGATCCGGCCAACGACACCGTGGTCGCCGCGATCGTCGGCGCCGCCGGCATGGCTTCCACCCTGGCCGCGGCCCGGGCCGGCAAGCGCCTGCTGCTGGCGAACAAGGAATCGGTGGTCCTGGCCGGCGACCTGCTGGTGCGCGCGGCGAAGGAAGGCGGCGCGACCGTGCTGCCCGTGGACAGCGAGCACAACGCCATCTTCCAGTGCCTGCCCGTCGACGGCGGCCGCCAGGGCGTGCGCCGGCTGCTGCTCACCGCCTCCGGGGGCCCGTTCCGCGGCCGCGACCGCGCGGCGCTGGCGGCGGTAACGCCGGAACAGGCCTGCGCGCACCCGAACTGGTCCATGGGCCCGAAGATTTCCGTCGATTCGGCCACGCTGATGAACAAGGGCCTGGAAGTCATCGAGGCCCGGCACCTGTTCGGCCTGCCGCCCCGGTGCATCGAAGTGGTCGTGCACCCGCAAAGCATCATCCACTCGCTGGTCGACTACATCGACGGTTCGGTGCTGGCGCAGCTGGGCAACCCGGACATGCGCACGGCGCTGGCCCACGGCCTGGCCTGGCCCGAACGCATCGACTCGGGCGTGGCCGCGCTGGACCTGGCGGCCCTGGCCCGCTTCGACTTCGAGCCGCCCGACCTGGACACCTTCCCCTGCCTGGGCCTGGCCTACCGCGCCCTCGAGGCCGGTGGCTGCGCCCCGGCGGTGCTCAACGCCGCCAATGAAGTCGCCGTTTCAGCCTTCCTTCAGGGCAAACTGGGCTTCCTTGGCATCCCGGACCTGGTCCAGGCCTGCCTGGACGCCCACCCGGGCGGCCCCGCCGAGTCCCTGGAAAGCCTGCTTGAAACCGATGCCGCGGCCCGGCGCCTGGCCGGGGAAATGATCGCGAGGATGCAGCGGCAATGATGGAAATCTTCGGCTCGGTGTGGTGGCTCATCGTGAGCCTCGGCATCCTGGTCACCTTCCACGAGTTCGGCCACTACTGGGTCGCGCGGCGCTGCGGCGTGCGCGTGCTGCGCTTCTCGGTGGGCTTCGGCAAGCCGATCTGGAAGCGCATCGGGCGCGACGGCACCGAATACGTCGTGGCCTGGATCCCCCTGGGCGGCTACGTGAAGATGCTCGACGAACGTGAGGTCGAGGTTGCCCCGTCCGAGCGCCACGAAAGCTTCAACGCCAAGTCCGTCGGCCAGCGCATCGCGATCGTCGCGGCCGGCCCGATCGCCAACCTGCTGCTGTGCATCGCCCTGCTGTGGCTGATGTTCGTGGTCGGCAAACCCGATTTCCAGCCCGACATCGGCCGGGCCGAGGGCATCGCCGCCGAAGCCGGCTTCCAGGCCGGCGACCGCCTGCTGGACGTGGACGGGCGCCCCACCCGCACCTGGAGCGAGGCCGGCATCGCCCTGGCCACCGCCGTCATCGACCGCGAGCCCACCGCCGTGCGGGTGCGCACCGCCGACGGCGGCGAACGCGTGCGCCTGCTGCCGCTCGACCGTCCCGGCCTGCAGCTCAGCGAAGAACGCCCCTTCACCGACCTGGGCCTGCGCCCGGCCTGGCCGGCCCTTATCGGCGAGGTTTCGCCCGGTTCGGCGGCCGAAGCCGCCGGCCTGAAGGCCGGGGACCGCATCCTGTCCCTGGGCGGGCGGCCCGTGCACACCTACGACCAGGTCGCCCCCCTGCTGCAGGAACTGGCTGGCCCGCACAGCCCGCTGGCCGTCCAGGTCGAGCGGGACGGCCGCAGCCAGGCCTTCGAGGTAATGCCCCGGCGCGTCGAGCGCGACGGCCAGGCCGTCTGGCAGCTGGGCGTGCTGGCCGCGCCCCTGGAACAGGACGCCCTGCTGCGCTTCGGCCCCCTGGCCGCAGTGCCGGCGGCCCTGGCCGAAACCCGCCAGATGACCTCGGACGTGCTGGGCATGCTCTGGCGCATGGTCTCGGGACAGGCCTCCCTGAAGAACATTTCCGGCCCGATCACCATCGCCCGGGTCGCCAATGGCAGCGCCGGGCTGGGCCCGGCCTGGTTCCTGAATTTCCTCGCGATCCTGTCGCTGAGCCTGTGCATCATGAACCTGCTGCCCATCCCCGTCTTGGATGGTGGGCACCTGCTGTATTACCTTATCGAGCTGGTCAAGGGCAGTCCCGTCGGTGAACGCGGCCTCGTGGCGGGTCAATACATCGGTCTGGCCCTGCTGGCCGGCCTGATGGGATTGGCCTTCTACAACGATATTCTCCGGCTCGGCTCTTGAGCTTCCACCCATTGCGGGCGATTCCGCCCGGTTTCCACGGATTGATGATGACGCGACCCACTGTCCGACGCTGCCTCCTGAGCATTGCGCTCGCCGCCGCCCTTGCCGGCCCCGCCCACGCCCAGAACTACGAGGCCTTCCAAGTCGCCGACATCCGCGTCGAGGGACTGCAGCGCATCTCCCCGGGCACGGTGTTCACCTACCTGCCGGTCGAGCGCGGCGACATGCTCGACCGCGGCCGGTCCGGCGACGCCATCCGCGCGCTGTTCCGGACGGGCTTCTTCAGCGACGTCAAGCTTGAACGCCAGGGCGACATCCTGGTCGTGGTGGTCACCGAACGCCCGGCCATCAACAGCATCACGCTGACCGGCAACAAGGACATCAAGACCGACGACCTGCTGGGCGGCCTGCGCAGC
>CAZXTV010000292.1:0-2788 GCA_964643705.1 uncultured Arenimonas sp.
CCTGGTCGACGAAGCCCGTTTCACCTCCTACGCCCGCAAGGCCGGGGCCGTTGACGCCGAGGCCGCGCGCCTGAAGACGATCTGGGCCACGCCCGGCGGCGCGCTGGCCCGCGAGCTCGAGGCCGGCACCGGCGTCGTCCTGAGCCGCGAATGCACCGCGCTGGACCTGATGAAGCGGCCCGAACTCGACTACGCCGCCCTGGTCCGGCTTCCGTCGCTGGCGCCCGGCGTCGACGACCCCGCAGTCGCCGAGCAGGTCGAGATAAGGGTGAAGTACGCCGGCTACGTCGACCGCCAGAACGAGGAAATCCAGCGCCAGCGACGCCACGAAGACACGCGCATCCCCGACGACTTCGACTACGCCGGCCTGCCGGGTCTTTCGGCCGAACTGCAGGGCAAGCTGGCCGCCGTGCGTCCCGAGACCATTGGCCAGGCCCAGCGCATCCCGGGCATGACCCCGGCGGCGATTTCTTTGCTGCTGGTGCAGCTGGCCAGGCGCAAGGGCCGCCGCGTCGCCTGAGGCGGCGCCGACCCGGCATGCCCGTTCGTTCCCACCCCCTGCACCGCCGCTGGCTGGCGCGCCGCCGTCGGCTGCGCCGCTGGCTGCGGCCGCTGCCGCGCCGCGCCAACATCGCGCGTTATCCGGTGATCAAGTGGTTCGCCCAGGCCGCGCGCAAGCGGCCCTACCTGTGGTCGTTCAAGCGCCAGCACGTCATGGTGTCCCTGTATTCGGGCGCGGTGGTGGCGCTGATGCCGGTGTACGGCCTGCAGATGGCGATCGGCCTGGCCCTGGCGATCTGGCTGCGCGGCAACCTGACGGTGATGGCGGCCCTGCAGATGGTCACCAACCCGCTCACCCTGGGCCCCATCTATTACGGTACGCACCGCCTGGGCACCTGGCTGATCGGCCTGGTCGGTTACGGCGAAGGGGCGAACGTGGTCGGCACCCACATCAATGCCCTGGTCGTGGGCGGCGTGGTCGGTGGCCTGGGCTTCGCGCTGCTGCTCGACCTGGGCTGGCGCCTGCTGGCCTGGGAAGCGCGACGTTTCCGCACCCAGCTGGCGGTGCTGCACGAGCACTTCGGCTACCGACACGGTGACGGTGACGCCCCGGGCAGTTAGATTGGGGGTATGAAACTACCCGCCGCCGCACTCTTGCTGATCGCCCTGCCGCTGCAGGCCGCCACGGTGTCCGACTGGCCGCTGCCGTCGCCGGACGATTCCGCCCAGCCCAACCTGTCCCTGGCCCCGGACGGCGACCTGGTGCTGAGCTGGATCGAACGCCGCGAAGGCGGCGGCCATCGGCTGGCCTACGCCCGCTTCGACGACAAGGGTGCCTGGGCACCCAAGCGCGTTGCCGCCCAGGGCGGGGACTGGTTCGTGAACTGGGCCGACTTCCCGGCGCTGCAGGTGCTCGACGACGGCAGCCTTTGGGCGCACGTACTGGTGAAGAACGGCGACGCACCCTACGCCTATGACGTGCGGCTGCAGTCCTCGCAGGACGGCGGCAAGAGCTGGAAGCAGATGCCGGCCGTGCACGACGACGGCACGCCCACCGAACACGGCTTCGCCACGCTCTGGCCCCAGCCCGGCGGCGGCCTGGGCATCGCCTGGCTCGATGGCCGGCACACCGGCGGCGGCGGACACGGCGACCATGCCGGCCCCGGCGGCGCCATGACCCTGCGCGCGGCCGTTTTCGACGCCAAGGGAAAGCAGGCCGAAAGCGAAATCGACGCCAGCACCTGCGACTGCTGCCAGACCGACAGCGCCCGCGCCGGCGACACCGTGCTGCTGGCCTATCGCGACCGGGCCGAAGGCGAGATCCGCGACATTGCGGTGGCGCGCTTCGAAGGCGGGAAATGGCAGGCGCCGGCCATCGTGCACGCCGACAAGTGGATGATGCCGGCCTGCCCGGTGAACGGCCCGGCCATCGACGCCCGGGGCGAGCAGGCCTGGGTGGCCTGGTACACCGCGGCCGGCGGCACCCCGGCGCTGCGCCTGGCGCGTTCGGACGACGGCGGGCGCGGGTTCAAGGCGCCGCTGACCCTGGTCGCCGGCGACTTCGTGCAGGGCCGGGTGGACGTGGCGGCCGATGCAGACAGCGTCTGGACGGCCTGGATCGAAGAGCGCAGCGGCCGGCAGTCACTGTGGCTGGCCCGGCACGACCATGGGCTTGCCAGGGAATCGCTGCGCGTGAAGGTGGCCGACCTGGCCGGTCGCGGCCGGGGCACCGGCTTCCCCCGCCTGAAGCTGCGCGACGGCGCCGCATGGCTGGCCTGGACCGAAGTGGTGGACGGCAGCCCGCGCCTGCGGGGCGCCCGGATCGCGCCCTGACCCTACCCGGTGGTATGGACGGGGTCTATGCATTAATGTGGCGGGCAGCGGCTCAAGGGAGGGCGCGCGTACCGGAACCACCGGTGCGGGCGAAGGAGACCCTGGGCACGTGGCCATCATCAAGTCCAAGTTTTCCAAGGAGTCTCACATGCCCCGTTCCCACAAACTCGCTGGTGCGCTCGCACCCGCGCTCGGTTTCACCGGCGCCGCCCAGGCCCAGCAGTTCACCGGTTTTTATGTCTTCGGCGACAGCCTCAGCGACTCGGGCAACATCGCCCAGGCGCAGGGCCTGCCCCCGGGCAACAGCTTCACCACCAACCCCGATCCGGTCGCGGCCGAGATCATCGCCGCCGCGTTCGGCCTGTCCGGCCTGAACTCGCTGTCGGGCGGCCCGAACTTCGCCTGGGGTGGTGCCTGCGTCAACCCGGTCGGCCCCTGCCTCAACCCGGTGCCG
>CAZXTV010000293.1:0-325 GCA_964643705.1 uncultured Arenimonas sp.
AGGCGGCCACGCCGGCGTCGTCGTGGGCCGCGTACAGGGCGCCGTAGGGGAATCGCCGGGTTGCCGAGGCATGCAGCCAGATGCCGTCGGTCATCGCGGTTTTTTCGCCGGTGAAGCTGCCCAGGTAGCCCAGTTCGCGCCGGTCGAAGACATGGAAGACGGTCAGGTCGCGGGCCTGGTCGGTGGCGATCCAGTAGCCACTGCCGTCGGAACAGGCCCACAGCGCCACGCCTTCGGCCTGCGCGCGGAAGCGTTCGCGCGGCAGGTTGGTGCCGGCGTAGTTTCCGGCCAGGTCGTACACGCGCAGGGTGGTGCCCACGCGCAA
>CAZXTV010000293.1:335-2788 GCA_964643705.1 uncultured Arenimonas sp.
CGATCAGCAGGCGGTCGTGCATCGGGTCGCCGGCGATCGATTCGACCATGCGCAGGGCACCGGCCTCGGTGGTGTCGCCAAAGTGGCCCTGGTTTTCGACCTCCAGCCCGCCCATCGGGGGAAACCGCAGGCGGAAGCGTTTCACGCGCTGGTCCAGTTCCTGCATCGGCGGCAGGGTTTCGGTGCGGTAATCCGCCATGAAGCTGTCGGTCACCAGCATCTGCAGCTCGCCGGGCGCCGTTTCATGCAGCCACAGGCCGTAAGGGCTGCGCAGCACGTCCTGGCCGATCATCGCCACCGGCTCGAAGTCCGGCAGGCGCAGCACCTGCACGCGGCGGTTGTCGCGTTCGACCACGAACACCAGGTCGCCGAACACCGCGATGCCGTTGGGCCGGTTGAACTGGCCCGGGCCATCGCCGCGTTCGCCGAAGACCAGCCGGTACTCGCCGTCGTCGCCGTCGAAGACCACCAGCTGGTGGCTTTCCTTGCCGGTGGCGATCAGCCAGGTGTCGCCCTCGGGCGTGTTCCAGCTGGCGACCGAATCGATTTCGTGCTCGGCCATGGCCGGGCTGAGGAACGCCTCGGGCACCGGCACCGAATCGGCGCCGAACACATCGGGCATCGGCTTGGACGAAGGGTCCGGCTGTGGCGGGGCCGGCACGCTGGCGCAACCGGCCAGCAGCAGGGCGAAGGCGAGGGGGGCGAGGAGGGAGCGCATGGGGAGCGAGTATAGGTTGGCCCTCCACGAATCCAATCCATCGCTTCATCGGCATGAAGCGATTGACAAGTCCGGAAAGGCCGGGCAGAGTCGGCCTCGCAATCCCATCGAGACCGGCTGAGGGGTAGGCCCAATGACGCCGGGGCAACCCATGCGCGAACCATCGCGCATGAAGGTGCCAATTCCTGCGGGAGCGTCCGGATGGTCCGGTGCTCGCCGAAAGATGGGTCGTGTTTCCCCCTCGCCAGGGGGTGGCCGACTTCTTTCACCGCCGGACTCCGTGGGTGCACCTGCCCAAGGAGTCCGCCATGTCCCTGTGTTCCCCCGAAGTCCATGCCCCCGCCGGGTTCGCGCCGGCGCCGGCGGACACGCGTGTTCCACCGCCCGCCGCGCGGCGTTTCCTGCTGGAACGGGTGATTGGGATGCGCCACGCCGGCCCGCGCCGGGTACGGGTTCGGGGTGAATGGCGGGGACCCGCGGACGCGCCCGTGCTGGTCGTGGCCGGCGGCATCTCCGCGGGCAGCCGGGTCGCCGACGGCGCCGCCGGCCCGGGCTGGTGGCCGGCCCAGGTCGGTCCGGGCCGGGCGATCGACACGCACCGCCGGCGCGTGCTCGCCATCGACTGGCTGGGCGCCGACGGCAGCCTCGACCATCCGATCGACCCCGCCGACCAGGCCGACGTGCTGGCCGCGGTGCTCGACCGCTTCGACGTGCCGCGCGTCAGCGCCTTCGTGGGTGCCAGCTACGGCGCCATGGTGGGCCTGCAGTTCGCGGCCCGCCACGGCCACCGGCTCGACCGGCTGGTGGCGATTTCCGGCGCGCATCGCCCGCATCCCTACTCCAGCGCCTGGCGCGCCCTGCAGCGCCAGGTCGTGGCCCTTGGCCGCGGCGAAGGCCAGGTGTCGCGCGGCCTGTCCCTGGCGCGGCAATGGGCGATGCTGAGCTACCGCACGCCCGAAGAGTTCGCCGCCCGCTTCGACGCCCCGGCGGTGGTGGACGGCGAACGCGCGCGCGTGGCCGCCGAGGACTACCTGGCGCACTGCGGCCAGGCCTACGCCGCGCGCTGGTGCAGCACCGCCTTCCTGCGCCTGTCCGAGTCGATCGACCTGCAGTGCGTGGATCCCGGCCTGGTCACCGTGCCCACCACCGTGGTCGCGGTTGCCCAGGACCGGCTGGTTCCCCTGGCCGACCTGCAGGTCCTGGTCGAAGGCCTGGGCGGGCCGGCGCGCCTGCGCGTTCTTCGTTCGCACTACGGCCACGACGCATTCCTGAAAGAGCACGCCGCCGTCAGCCGGATCCTGCGCGAGAGCCTGGAGGTGGCGGCATGAAGACCTGCAGCCCCGCCACCACCGCCGTGCGCGCCGGCATCGACGCCGACACCGCCTTCGGCGCCGTCACGCCGCCGCTGGTGCTGTCGAGCAACTTCAGCTTCGCTGCCTTCGACGCCAAGCGCCGCTACGACTACACCCGCAGCGGCAATCCCACCCGCGACCTGCTGGCCGGCGCGCTGGCCGAGCTCGAAGGCGGCGCCGGCGCCGTCGTCACCGCCACCGGCATGGCCGCCGTGGCGCTGGTGGCCGAAGCCCTGCTGCAGCCGGGCGACCGCCTGGTGGTGACGCGCGACTGTTACGGCGGCAGCTGGCGCCTGTTCGACGCGCTGGCGCGCAAGGGTCGCTTCGAACTCGACCTGGTGGACCTGGGCGATCCCGCGGCCCTGGCCGCCGCGCTGTCGCGG
>CAZXTV010000294.1:0-2786 GCA_964643705.1 uncultured Arenimonas sp.
TGGGTCGGGGCATTCCAGAAGGCCATGATCGCGTCACCCATGAATTTGTCCAGCGTGCCGCCGTGCCGGAAGATGACGTCGACCTGGCGGCTGAAATAACGGTTGAGCAGGTCCACCACCTGTTCCGGGGTGCGGGACTCGGACAGGGTGGTGAACCCCCGGATATCGGAGAACAGGATCGTGATCTCGCGTGATTCGGGCTTGCGTTCGCGGTCGAGCTCACCGCTTTCGACCAGGCCCTCGACAACGCGCGGGTCCAGGAAGCGCCCGAAGATGCCGATCGTGGCCTCGCGCTGGCGGCGCTCGAGCCACTGCGATTCCACCGTCAGCAGGCCGTAGCCGACCCAGGCCAGGGCCAGCGCCGCGCCCACCGGCAGGTACAGGTTGGCTTCGAAGGCGAACCACGCGGTGGCCAGGGCGGCCAGGCTGGCCACGCCCAGGCCCAGGCCAGACTGCAGCGGACTGGCGCGCCGGTGGAAGGCCAGGGCGGTGCCCAGCACCAGGGCGAACAGCAGGGGCCAGCGCGTGGGCAGGTCCCTGAGCCAGTCCCCGGCGTGAAGGTTGGCCAGGGCCGTGGCGATGATGTGCGGTCCCGGCGTGTGCTGGCCCAGCGGCGTCGGGCGGTTTTCGTGCATGCCGGGCGCGGTGGCCGCGACCAGGACGATCTTGCCGGCCAGGGTGGGGGCGATGACGGGTTCGCGCTGCTCCAGGTCCCTGAACAGGTCCACGTAGGCGATCGTCGGCGGCGGCTGGCCAAACCAGTGCAGGCGGATGCGTTCCTGGTCGGGCAGGGCGGTGCCGGAGAATCGCGCCAGGTTGGCGGCCAGCCAGAACAGCCGCCAACCGCTGATGTCCTGGTGCAGGCGGTAATGGCGACCGGTGCCATCGCGGTCGGCTTCGAAGTTGATCAGCCCGCCGCGCCAGCTTTCCTCCGGCAGGACCGCCGGTACCAGCAGGGTTGCCCTGGCCTCCGGGTCCGCCGCCGCGCCTTTTTCCGCGCCGAAGCTGGGCGGCAGCAGTGCCAGTGGCCCCTGGTTCCCGTCGACCAGGCGCAGCGAGGCGAAGAAGAGGTTGTCCAGGCTGCTCACCACCTCCCGGAATGCGAGGTCGCTGTCGAAGCCCAGCTTGTCGACTTCATTGAACATGAGGTCGAAGGCCACCGCACGCGGCTCGTGCGGCGCCATGCCTGCCAGCATTTCGGCGTGGATCGCGCGCGGCCAGGGCCAGTTTCCGGCGGTTTCCTGAAGTCCATCCAGGCTCTTCTGGTCGATCGCCACCACCACGATGTCATCGGGCGGAACCCGCGATTGGGCGTGGTAGGCCAGCAGCCAGTCGCCCAGCCGGTCGTCGGCGCGATCCAGGGCGCCGGTGAAGTGCAGCACCAGGGCCAACAACGCCAGCGCCAGCAGGGGCAGGCGGATCGGCACGTGGCGGGCGGTGGTCGTCCGCGGCGGGACGGCGGCACGTTCAGGCATGGCCGCGAGTGTAGCCGTTTGCCAGCGCCGGGCGCTTTCCGCTAGCGTCCGGCCATGGAAGAACCGCTCCCCATCCGCATCCTCATCCACGGCGCCAGCGGGCGCATGGGCCGCGCGCTGCTGCGCCTGGTCGCCGAACGGCCCGAACTGCAGCTGGTCGCCGCCGTTTCACGCAGCGGCCGGGCGCTGGCCGAGGCGCCGGCCGGCGTGCCGGTGCTGCCGGTCGAAAACCTGGCCGACGCGCCCGATTACGACCTGGCCATCGACTTCAGCCTGCCTGAGGCGTTTTTGCCGCTGGTCGCCGCCTGCCGTTCCAAAGGCGCCGGCCTGGTCAGCGGCACCACCGGCCTGTCCAATGAGCAGGTCGCGGCCATGGACGAGGCTTCCGAGCTGGTGCCGGTGCTGTGGTCGGCCAATTTCAGCGTCGGCGTGGCGGTGCTGCAGTCCCTGGTGCACCAGGCGACGGCGGCCCTGCCGGGCTGGGACGCCGACATCGTCGAGTCCCACCACGTGCACAAGAAGGACGCGCCCTCGGGAACCGCCCTGGCACTGGGCCAGGCGGTGGAGCGGGGCCGGGGCAGCCCCCCGCATTACGCCAGCCTGCGCTGCGGCGACGTCGTCGGCGAGCACCTGGTCCAGCTCACCGGTCCCGGCGAGCGCCTGGAACTGGTGCACCGCGCCAGCAACCGCGACATCTTCGCCCGTGGCGCCCTGGAGGCCGCGGTGCGCCTGTCCGGGCGGGGTCCGGGACGCTACGATTTCGGCGAGCTGCTGCTGGCTGGCGGCCGTACCTGAACCCGCGCCGCCGAGTTTCCTTTTCGGGCCGGTGTCGCTAAACTTCCCGCTCGCCTGAACCCTCATCCGTACGGACATGGTCCTGCCCAGTCCGCGGGTGTTCGCACATCCTGTGAACGGGTTCCCCCAAGCCAAGGCGATAGCCCGTGAACCAACCCGCAATCCTCGCGCTCGAAGACGGCACTGTATTCGAGGGCATCTCCGTAGGCGCCACCGGCAGCCGCACCGGCGAAGTGGTGTTCAACACCGCCATGACCGGCTACCAGGAGATCATCACCGATCCCTCCTACGCCCGGCAGCTGGTCACCCTGACCTACCCGCACATCGGCAACACCGGCTGCACGGCCCAGGACGACGAAGCCGAAAAGCCCTGGGCGTCGGGCCTGATCGTTCGCGACGTGCCGCGCCGGCCCAGCAACTGGCGCAGCCAGGTGGCCCTGCCCGAATGGCTGGCGGCGCGCGGCGTGGTCGCCATCGCCGGCATCGACACCCGCAAGCTCACCCGCCTGCTGCGCG
>CAZXTV010000295.1:0-2780 GCA_964643705.1 uncultured Arenimonas sp.
AGGTGGCCGAACAGAGCGGCCTGATAGAAGCCCTGGGCCGGCGCGTGCTGGTCCAGGCCTGCCAGGACGCCGCGACCTGGCAGCAGCCGGGCATGGAGCCGCCCTTCGTGTCGGTCAACATCTCGCCGCGGCAGCTTCGTACCGGCGACCTGCCGGACGTGGTGGCCAGCGCGCTGCAGTCCACGGGCGTGCTGCCGCAGCAGCTGCACCTGGAGCTCACCGAAACCGCCGTGCTGGGCGACGAGGCCCAGGCCAGCGCCCTGCTGTCGCGCCTGCGCGCGACCGGCGTGAAGGTCTGGCTGGACGATTTCGGCACGGGTTTCTCGGGGCTCAGCCACCTGCGCCGGGTGCCGGTGGACGGCGTGAAGATCGACCGCAGTTTCGTCGCCGACGTGCTGCGCGACCCGGACGACCTGGCGCTTACTTCCGCCATCATCGCGATGGCCCATTCCCTGGGCATCACCGTGGTGGCCGAGGGCATCGAAACCGAAGGCCAGTACGCGGTGCTGCGCGAACGTGGCTGCGACCAGGGCCAGGGATTCTGGCTGGGCCGGCCGATGCCGGCGAACGAGATGCGCCGCGCCTTCCACAAGTCGTCGGGCGAATAGGCCTCAGCCGAGCAGGTCGGCCAGCCAGGCGGCCACGTGGCCTGAGAATACCGCGAGCACGACGATCTGGCCGATGCCAAGCGCCCAGGCCACCAGCATCATCCGGCCATCGCGTTCGATCAGGGCGATGGCGTAGATGAGCAGGATCAGGCCGAAGGGATAGTTGGTGGCCGGTATCGGCAGGGCCAGCAGCGCTCCCAGCACGACCAGCAGCAGGCCGGTGAACAGGCGGGCGGCGGGGTGGTCGATCACCGACTCCGTGCGCGGGCGGCTGAACTTCTCGAGCCAGCGCAGCAAACGCGACGTGCGGTTGCGGAACTTCGCCATGCCATCGCGCGAAAGCGGGCGCCGCGACAGGAATTTTGGTACCCAGGGGTGGGCCATCAGCACCAGCATCTGCAGGCCGGCCAGCGAAATCAGCGGTCCGCTGACCGCGCCGGCGCCAACGGGCAGCGGCACGAAGGCCGGCAGCACCGCCAGCAGCAGGAAGATACCGAAAGCGCGGGTCCGGAACTCGTCCAGCACGCCGCCGATGGTCATCGGCGCGGCATCGGCGTCGCCATTGCCGTCGGCAAGGACGTCAAGCAGGGCGCGCGTGCTTATTTCGGCGGGTGTCATGGCACGGCAGTCTGGGGCGGGGCGCCTTTATCCGTGCTAAATCCCGTCCTCACGCTCGGGTTCGGGCAGGCGGGCCACCAGCAGCTTGTCGATGCGCGCGCCGTCGAGGTCGACCACCTCGAAGCGCCAGCCGGCCCAGTCGAAGTGTTCGCCCGAGTGCGGGATCCGGCCGAAGTTGGCGATCACCATGCCGGCCGCCGTGTGGTAGTCGCCGTCGTCCTCGTCGGGCAGGCGGCTCAGGGACAGCAGTTCGCGCAGTTCTTCGGTCGAAAGGCGGCCATCGACCAGGTAGGAGCCGTCGTCGCGGGTCACCACCAGGGCCTCCTCGGGCGCCGATTCGGTGTCCTGCACGCGGCCCAGGACCGCCGCCAGCAGGTCGTTGGCCGAGACCATGCCCTGCACGTCGCCGTATTCGTCCACCACCAGGGCCTGGGTCTGCTGTTCTTCCCGGAAGATTTCCAGCAGCTTCATGGCCTGGGTGGATTCGGACACGAACAGGGCCGGGCGCAGTTCGCGGAACAGTTCGGCATTGCTGCCGACGCGGCCGATCATGCCGGTCAGCGACTTGGTTTCCAGGATGCCCAGCACTTCGGTGTCGCCGCCGCGGTAGACCGGGTAGCGGGCGAACGGCGTTTCGCGCATCACCTCGAGGTTTTCCTCGAAGCTGGCGGAAGCATCGAGCCAGACGATGCGGGTGCGTGGCGTCATCAGTCCGGCGCTGCTGCGGTCGCCCAGGCGCAGCACCCGGTTGATCATGTTGCGTTCGCCGACGTCGATGACGCCCTGTTCGTGGCTTTCGGCCACCAGCATGCGGATTTCCTCTTCCGTCACCTGGTCGGCCTGGCCGCGGTCCAGGCGCATGACCTTCATCAGCAGCCCGGTGCTGTGCGAGAGCAGCCAGACGAAAGGCGTGGCGACCAGCGAGATCCACTTCATGGGGATCGCCACGATCGCCGCGATGCGTTCGGGCGCCAGCAGCGCGATGCGCTTGGGCACCAGTTCGCCGACGATGATGCTGAAGTAGGTGATCAGCACGACCGCGATTCCCTTGCCGACGTCGTCGGCCAGGTCGGGGTCGAGGCCGAACGGGGCCAGGGCCTCGGCGATCTGGGTGCCGATGCTGGCGCCACCGAACATGCCGGTGAGGATGCCGATCGAGGTGATGCCCACCTGCACGGTGGACAGGAATCGTTCCGGGTGTTCGGCCAGGTCGAGCGCCGCCTTGGCGCGCAGGCTTTCTTCGGCCTGCTGCTTGAGCCGGGCCTTGCGGGAAGTGACGACCGACATCTCCGACAGCGCGAAGAAGCCATTGCACAGGATCAGGAACAGGACCAGGGCGAGTTCGAAGTTCATGGGCTACCGGACTGGGCCGGCGCGGGGACTCCTGCTTGGGTTCGGTAAAAGCCAGTCGGCACTATGCCATAGGCGCCCCGGGGGGGCGCCGGGCCTGGCCGGGGAGGCGGGTTTAGAGCAGGTCGCCGCCGGCCGAGAGCATGCGCTCCATCTGGTCGCCGAGGCCGCCGATTTCCAGCACCAGGCGGTCGATCTCGGCGG
>CAZXTV010000296.1:0-2776 GCA_964643705.1 uncultured Arenimonas sp.
GGAAAAACTTCCCCAGCGCGGCCCGCAGGCGCGGCTGCTGGCCGTGCCCGGCGCCCCGGCGGCGCTGCAGCACCTGGAACACACGCTCGCCGAACTCCAGCGTGTGCTCGGCCCGCTGTCCGACGCCGCGCCGGGCTTCGCCGCCTGCTGCGATCGTGCCGTCGAGCTTCGCCGTCGCCTCGCCGCCTGGCTTGGCGAGAAACCGGCGCCAAAACCGGGGTCAGAGTCGACTTTTCCCGCAGATGAACCCTTAGCCGAAGCTGCGTCGGGAAAAGTCGACTCTGACCCCGGTTTTGACCCCGGTTTTGCCGGCACGCCGGCCGACAACTTCTCGGTGAAGTGGTACGAACTCACCCAGCGCGGCTTCACCCTGCAGCGCACGCCGCTGGACGTGTCCGGGCCGCTGCGCGAGTACCGCGAAAAAAGCCGCGCCGCGTGGATCTTCACCTCGGCGACGATGGCGGTGGACGGCCACTTCAGCCACCTGGGCCGGCGCCTGGGCCTGGACGAGCCGCGCGAGCTGCTGCAGCCCAGCCCCTTCGACTGGCCCAACCAGGCCCTGTGTTACCTGCCGCGTGGCATGCCCGAGCCCAACAGCCGCGACTACGTCGGCGCCGTGCTCGACGTCGCCTGGCCGGTGCTGGAAGCCTCCAAGGGCCGCGCCTTCCTGCTGTTCACCTCGCACCGCGCCCTGCGCGAGGCCGCCGAAGAACTGCGCGACGCGCCCTGGCCGCTGTTCGTGCAGGGCACCGCGCCGCGCAGCGTGCTGCTTGAACGTTTCCGTGCCTCCGGCAACGGCGTGCTGCTGGGCGCCGCCAGTTTCTGGGAAGGCGTGGACGTCGCCGGCGAAGCGCTCAGCGTGGTGGTCATCGACCGCCTGCCGTTTGCCGCGCCCGACGATCCCGTGCTCGAAGCCCGGCTCGAAGCCGTGCGCCGGCGCGGCGGCAATCCGTTCCGCGACGAACAGCTGCCGCAGGCGGTGATCGCGCTCAAGCAGGGCGTTGGCCGGCTGATCCGCAGCGACCACGACCGCGGCGTGCTGGTGCTATGCGACCCACGCCTGCTCGGCAAACCCTATGGCCGCAGCTTCCTGGCCAGCCTGCCGCCTTTCCCGCGCACGCGCGACATCGAAGACGTGCAGCACTTCTTCGCCGAAGCCCAAACCGCGCCGCCTGCGGCACAATCCACCCCATGAAGCTCCTGGCGATAGAAACCAGCACCGAAGCCTGCTCCGTCGCGGTGTTTGCCGACGGCCAGGTGTTCGCGCGCCATGAACTGGCGCCGCGCCGGCATACCCAGCTGGTGCTGCCCTGGGCCGATGAACTGCTGGCCGATGCGGGCCTGGCCAAGTCGCAGATCGACGCGATCGCCGTCGGCCGCGGCCCCGGCGCCTTCACAGGCGTGCGCCTGGCCATCGCCCTGGTGCAGGGCCTGGCGCTGGCGCTCGACCGCCCGGTGCTGCCGGTGTCCACGCTGGCGGTGCTGGCGATGCAGGGGCAGGGCGACAACATCCTTGCCGCCATCGATGCCCGAATGGGCGAAATCTACCTGGGCGCATTCGTGCGCGATGCCGACGGCCTGGTCAGCGCCACCGGCCCGGAAATCCTGTGCCCGCCTTCGCAAGCGCCGCTTCCCGAAACACGCATGCACGGCGTGGGCTCCGGTTTCGCGGCAGGCGAAGCCGCGCTGGTCACGCGCCTGGGCGAACGCCTGTCCGGGTTTGATGCCGGCGCGCTGCCACAAGCACGCGACCTTGCCCGCCTGGCCGTTCGCGCCTGGCAGCGCGGCGAAGCCATCGCGCCCGACGCCCTCGAACCGGCCTACCTGCGCGACAAGGTCGCGCTGACCCTGGCCGAGCAGGGCAAGCCGACGCCGCGCTAGGCGCTACAGCAAGACCAGCGTCGCCAGCCCCAGGAACGAGAAGAAACCCATCACGTCGGTGACCGTGGTCAGCACCACG
Organism: uncultured Arenimonas sp.; assembly: GCA_964643705.1. GTDB lineage: Bacteria > Pseudomonadota > Gammaproteobacteria > Xanthomonadales > Xanthomonadaceae > Arenimonas. Next base: position 1,961 of record CAZXTV010000296.1, read on the forward strand.
CCGCCGGCCAGGGCGGGGTCGATGCGCAGGCGGCGCAGCAGCAGCGGCACGCCGACGCCGGCCAGGGCCGCGGTGACCAGGTTGATCACCATCGCCGCGGCGATCACGCCGCCCAGCGGCCAGTCGCCGAACCACAGCGCCGCCACCACGCCCACGACCATCGCCCAGGCCAGGCCGTTGAGCAGGCCGACCATCACTTCCTTGTTGAGCAGGGCGCCGATGTTGCCCATGCCGACCTGGCCCAGGGCCATGCCGCGCACCATCAGCGTCAGCGTCTGGGTGCCGGCGACGCCGCCCATGCTGGCGACGATCGGCATCAGCACCGCCAGCGCCACCAGCTGCTCGAGCGTGTCGGCGAATCGCCCGATCACCCACGAGGCCAGGAAGGCCGTGGCCAGGTTGATGCCCAGCCAGATCGCGCGGCGGCGCGCGGCGCGAGGCACCGGGCTGAACAGGTCTTCATCCTCGTCGAGGCCCGCGGCGCCGAGCGCCTGGTGCGCGGCGTGGTCGCGGATGATGTCGACCACGTCGTCGATGGTGATGCGGCCGAGCAGGATGTTGTTCTCGTCCACCACCGGCGCCGAGATCCAGTCGTGGTCGGAGAACTGGCTGGCCACGTCGTGCGCGGGCGTGTCCACCGGGATCGCCGGCTGCTCGTCGTCGATGAGTTCGTTGATCGGCGTGGTCGCGGCGTGGATCAGCAGCGACGAGATCGCGATGCGGCCCAGGTACTGGTGCCGGCGGCTGACGACGAACAGGTGGTCGGTGTGCTCGGGGATCTCGCCGCGCAGGCGCAGGTAGCGCAGCACCACGTCC
>CAZXTV010000297.1:0-2774 GCA_964643705.1 uncultured Arenimonas sp.
AGCCGGCCTCGCCGTGATTGATGCGGATAATCGAATGCGGCAGCCGCGCGGGCTCGGCGAAGTTGATGTTGAAGGCGCGTTCGGCGCGCACGGCTTCGGTGCCGGCCAGCTTGGCCAGGCGCTTCATGCGGCTCTGGGCCTGCTTGGCCTTGCTGGCCTTGGCCTTGAATCGGTCGATGAAACTTTGCAGGTGGGCGCGTTCGACCTGTTCCTTGTCGTGGGCGATCTGCTGCTGGCGCAGGTGTTCGGCGCGCTGGCGTTCGAAGCTGGTGTAGTCGCCGACGTAAAGCTTGGCCCGGCCTTCGTGCAGGTGCAGGGTGTGCGTGCTCAGGCCGTCGAGGAACTCGCGGTCGTGCGAGATCATCAGCAGCGTGCCCGGGTACTTGAGCAGCCACTGTTCGAGCCACAGCACGGCGTCGAGGTCGAGGTGGTTGGTGGGCTCGTCGAGCAGCAGCAGGTCCGAGGGCATCATCAGCGCCCGCGCCAGGTTCAGGCGCACGCGCCAGCCGCCCGAGAAATCGGACACCGCCTTGCCGTGGGTTTCCGGCGGAAAGCCCAGGCCGTGCAGCAGCCGGCCAGCGCGCGCGGTGGCGTCGTAGCCGTTGATTTCGGCCAGGCGCTGGTGGGCTTCGGCCACCGCGTCCCAGTCTTCGGCTTCGGTGGCGGCGGCTTCGGCCTGCAGCACCGCGTGCACTTCGGTGTCGCCGGCAAGCACGTAGTCGATGGCCGGGTCGGGCAGCGACGGGGTTTCCTGCGCGACCCAGGCGATGCGCGTCTTGCCGGGCAGGTCGATGTCGCCCTTGTCGGCCTCGACCTCGCCCAGGACGGCGGCGAACAGGCTGGACTTGCCGCAGCCGTTGCGGCCGATCACGCCCACCCGCCAGCCGGCGTGCAGGGACAGGTCGACCTGCGACAGCAGCAGGTGTTCCCCGCGGCGCAGGGCGAAATTGCGGAAGGCGATCATGACAGGCGCTGCTTGAAAGGTCGGGTAGTCTATCAGTCCCCCCGGCGAGGACCCTGCATGCCCCACGACACGCCACTGATCGCCCTGCTGGCCATGGGCCTGGTGCTGGCCTTCGTGCTGGGCACCCTGGCCCACCGCCTGAAGCTGTCGCCGATCGTGGGCTACCTGGTCGCGGGCATCCTGGTCGGGCCCTTCACGCCGGGCTTCGTGGCCGATCCCGACCTGGCCATGGTGCTGGCCGAGATCGGCGTGATCCTGCTGATGTTCGGCGTCGGCCTGCACTTCTCGGTCGAAGACCTGCTGGAAGTGAAGATGATCGCCATCCCGGGCGCCCTCGTGCAGATCACGGTGGCCACGGTGATGGGCTGGGGCCTGGCCTGGTTCATGGGCTGGCCCACCCTGCACGGCCTGGTCTTCGGCCTGGCGCTGTCGGTGGCCAGCACCGTGGTGCTGCTGCGGGCCATGGAAGACCGGCGCCTGCTGGAAACCCGGCGCGGCAGGATCGCCGTTGGCTGGCTGATCGTCGAGGACCTGGTGATGGTCGCCGCGCTGGTGCTGCTGCCGGCCCTGGCCGACGCGATGGGCGCGGGCGACGGCGACCGGGCCGGCACCGGCTCGATCCTGGGCTCGCTGGGCTGGACCTTCCTGAAGGTCAGCGCCTTCGTGGCGGTGATGATGGTGGTCGGCAAGCGCGCCATCCCGTGGGTGCTGGAAAAGGTCGCCGGACTCGGGTCGCGCGAGCTGTTCACGCTGTCGGTACTGGCGATTGCGCTGGGCGTGGCCTTCGGATCGGCGAAGTTGTTCGGGGTGTCGTTCGCGCTGGGCGCGTTTTTCGCCGGCATGCTGCTCAACGGCGACCTGAGCCACAAGGCGGCGTCCGATTCGCTGCCGCTGCGTGATGCGTTCGCGGTGCTGTTCTTCGTCGCCGTCGGCATGCTGTTCGACCCGATGATCCTGGTCGAGCAGCCGATCCCGGTGGTGGCGACTTTCCTGATCATCGTGGTCGGCAAGTCCGCGGCGGCCTACCTGATCGTGCGCGCGTTCAAGCACCCCAGCGACACCGCGCTGACGATTTCCGCCAGCCTGGCGCAGATCGGCGAGTTCTCCTTCATCCTGGCGGCGCTGGGCGTGTCGCTGGGCATCCTGCCCGAAGAAGGCCGCGACCTGGTGCTGGCCGGCGCCCTGCTTTCGATCATCGCCAACCCGCTGATCTTCGGCTGGCTGGACGTCTGGCAGGCACGGCGTTCGGAAGCGGCTGTCGATGCCGCGCCCAAGCCACGGAAGCCGCGCTGGGTCGGGCCGCCGATGCCGGAGGGCGAACACGCCATCCTGATCGGCTTCGGCCGCGTCGGCAGCGAAATCGCCAAGCTGCTGCGCGAACGCGCGGTGCCGCTGGTGGTGATCGACGACGACGCCGACCTGGTGGAAAAAGCCCGCGACGAAGGCTACCCGGCCATCCGTGGCAATGCCGCCAACACCAAGGTGCTCGACGAAGCGGCGCCGCAGGACGCCAGCCTGGTGATCCTGGCGATCCCCCAACCGCTGGAGGCCGGCGAGGTGGTGGCACGCCTGCGCGCCATCCGCCCCGACATGACCATCCTCGCCCGCGCCCACAGCGACCGCGAGGTCAGGCACCTGCTCGAGCACGGCGCCGACGGCGCGGTGCTGGCCGAAAAGGAGCTGGCGCACTCCATGGCCGAGATGGCGCTGTCGGCCCCACCCTTCCGCAAACACCGGCCGGTCTGACCGGGAAATTGTAGGAGCGCCTTCAGGCGCGAATCCCTTCTTTGCCAAGGGCAAAGTCAAAAGA
>CAZXTV010000298.1:0-244 GCA_964643705.1 uncultured Arenimonas sp.
GATAATTGTTTATTTAGAAAACTTAGGGGCAAGTTCTGCCGCTGCTTTTTCAAGCAATTCTCCTGCAGAGTCGATATCACCTGCTAGGATGGCTTGAAGTGCTTCAGGGTAAGAAGCATCGAGCAACAAATAGAACTCACGCTCAAAGGCTCTTGCTTTCTCCACAGGCACAGTGTCCATCAATCCTCTCGTAGAAGCATAGATGATCGCTACCTGATGCTCTACTGCTACCGGTGCGTACTGT
>CAZXTV010000298.1:254-2770 GCA_964643705.1 uncultured Arenimonas sp.
GCTTTAGAATTTCTTGGTTTCTTATACCACGCTCACTGGTGCGCTTGGTAGAGGCATCCAAATCGGAACCGAACTTAGAGAAGGCCTCCAATTCGCGGAACTGTGCCTGATCCAATTTCAAGGTACCGGCTACCTTTTTCATGGTTTTGATTTGGGCATTACCACCCACTCGAGATACGGAGATACCTACGTTGATCGCAGGACGGATACCTGAGTTAAAGAGGTTGGTTTCCAAGAAAATCTGACCGTCGGTAATGGAAATCACGTTAGTCGGGATATAGGCAGAAACGTCACCTGCTTGAGTTTCGATAATTGGAAGGGCAGTCAAAGATCCTCCTCCTTTTACCAAATGCTTGATTGACTCAGGCAAATCATTCATTTGCTGTGCAATGGCATCAGACTTATTGATTTTGGCAGCTCTCTCGAGCAATCTTGAGTGCAAGTAGAATACGTCTCCCGGGTAAGCTTCACGTCCCGGAGGTCTTCTCAAGAGTAGAGAAACTTCACGGTAGGCAACAGCCTGCTTAGAAAGATCATCATAAACCACCAATGCAGGACGTCCTGTATCTCGGAAAAACTCACCAATCGCTGCTCCTGTAAACGGTGCAAAGAACTGCATAGGCGCAGGGTCAGAAGCTCCTGCCAATACGATCACCGTGTAAGGCATAGCGCCGCCTTTTTCCAAAGCTGCTACTACTCCTGCTACAGTAGAGGCTTTCTGCCCGATCGCTACGTAAATACAGAATACAGGCTCACCTTTATCGTAAAATTCTTTTTGATTTAGAATGGTATCAATTACCACGGCAGTTTTACCTGTCTGACGGTCACCGATTACCAATTCTCGCTGTCCTCTTCCGATTGGAATCATAGCATCAATTGACTTGATACCGGTCTGAAGAGGTTCAGTAACGGGCTGACGATAGATTACCCCGGGTGCTTTTCGCTCCAAAGGCATTTCGTACAAGTCACCTGTGATAGGACCTTTACCATCAATAGGATTACCAAGTGTATCGACTACACGGCCAAGCATTCCTTCACCTACTTTGAGGGAGGCAATCTTCTTGGTTCTTTTTACTGTATCACCTTCTTTAATTTCCTTGGAGTCGCCAAAAAGTACAGCAACTACGTTATCTTCTTCAAAGTTTAGAACCATTGCTTTCAGACCATTGTCGAATTCCAGCAATTCTCCGGACTGTGCCTTTGAAAGTCCATAGATACGGGCTACACCATCCCCTACTTGGAGGACTGTTCCAACTTCTTCAAGTTCGGCCTCTGTTCTGACACCGGAGAGTTGCTCTCTCAGGATTGCCGAAACTTCATCTGGTCTTACTTCTGCCATGATATAGATTGATTAATACTTTTAAATTAAATTTTACTCTCGTAATAATTGTGACTAAACTCCACCTTGAGTGCGTTTAGCTTGCTTTTCAAGGATTCGTCCAATAGACGATCGTTGACTTTTAGTACAAAACCCCCGATCAGATCGGGATTTATTTTTTCGATAAACTGAACCGTCTTTTTGCCAGAAATTTCTTTGACCAATTTTTCAAAGGCTGCTTTTTGAGAAGCATCTACAGCATAGGTAGTACTCAATTCAGCCACTTGAATAGAATTATGCAAATTGTATTGTGCCTCAAACTCTTTAGCTACATCTACCAATACATCTGCACGATTTTTACGCACGACAATTTCAAAGAATTTTACAGTCATCTCTTGCGAATCTTTTGCAAAAAGAGCCTGCAATACTTTAAGCTTCTTGTCGGAGGAGACAATAGGATTTTTGATCAAAAGAACAAATTCCCTGTTTTCTTCCGAAATAGACAGTAGTTTCTTAAAATCCACATACACTTCCTCTAGCAATCCTTTTTCCAAGGAGAGTTCCAAGATAGACTTGGCATAGCGGGAAGCAACTCGATGATTTGACATGGAATTGGATTAGTTTAGCTTGAGATCTTTGACAAACTCGTCTACCAACTCTTTTTGAGCGGCTTGATCTGACAAATTCTTGCGAAGCAATTTTTCTGTAACTTCAAGAGTCAAGACAGCCACCTGATTTTTCACTTCAGTTAAAGCCGCTTTTTTCTCATTTTCAATGACTATTTTGGCATTTTCGATCATCTGAGCCTTGCTTATTAGCCTCTTCTTTGGCCTCTTCGATCATGCGCTTTGAAGCTTGCTGTGCTTGCGTCAAAATGGTATCACGCTCTACACGAGCGTCAGCCAATAGTTTTTCATTTTCGGCTTTCAAATTTGCCATCTCGTTTCGGGCTTGCTCGGCAGCTTTCAGCGCATTGTCAATGCTACCTTCACGCTCTTCCAATGCGGCAAGCATGGGTTTCCAAGCAAACTTGACCAAAATAAAGAACAGGCCTAAGAAGCCAATCAATTGCCAGAATATCAGGCCCGAACTAGGTATAATCAGATCCATGGTAAATGGGATAAATTTCGTTTTTGTTCAAAAGGAAGGGATTGGCCAAGCGCCAATCCCTATTCATTGTTCTTAGAAGGCTACTCCA
>CAZXTV010000299.1:0-2750 GCA_964643705.1 uncultured Arenimonas sp.
CGCACGCGTGCCACCGAGTCGCCGACCCGGCGCGCCTGGAAATAGGCCAGCGGCAAGGCCAGCAGATGGCGGAACAGGCGCGCACCGAGTTCGACGTCGATGCGGCTGGTCGTATGGCTAAGCACATAGCTGCGCACCGCGCTGAGCACGCTCTCGAACACCACGACGATGACCAGGCCGGTCACCAGCACGTCGAGTGTCGTGCGTGCCTTGTGCACCAGCACCTTGTCCATCACGACCTGGAAGAAAAGCGGGCTCACCAGCGCGAACAGCTGCAGCACCAGGGACACCAGCAGCACCTCGCCCAGCAAGGAGCGGTACTTGACCAGTGCCGGCACGAACCAGGAGAAGTCGAACCGCGCCCAATCGCCGACCAGGCTGGCGCGGCTGGTCACCAGGATCAGCTGGCCCGTCCAGCGGGCGGCAAAATGCGCCAGCGGTTCGATGCGCGGACCGGCACGGGCGGCATCCGCCGCGACCGCATCGGGGCGTATTGCATCGTGTGCGGCCAGGCCTGGCGCTGCCACCAGCACCCTGCTGCCATCGCACTGGGCCAGCAGGCAGACGTCGACGACGCCGCCCGCGCCCTGCGCCGCGCCGGTAGCGCGCATCAACGCCAGCGCCGGCAACGGGGTATGGGCCAGCCGCGCGGCGCTGGTGCGGACCAGCCGCGCCTGCAGGCCAAGCCGGCGCGCGCCGCGCAGCAGATCGTCGACGCCGACCGGATCGCTGGCCGCAAGACCCATCTGGTGCGCCAGGCTGGCCGGGTCGGCCGCAATCTGGTGCAGCCGGGCAATGGCGCACAAGGCCAGCAGGCCGCCGTCGCGGCCCGCGTCCGCAGGCCTGTCGGCCTGGCGCGCGCTACCGCCCGCGCCATCTGCCGCCCATGCTGCCGTGGCATCTGCCACCGCCGCCGCTGCCGCTCCTCCCATGGTGCCGCCCTTTCGAAAAGGCTTGTCGCCGTGTCATGCTGGGTCTGTCCGGCGCAAAGATACTACGGTGGCCTGCGCGCGGGGTCAACGCGCTTCCACCGTCGTGATGACGATGCGGGCGGCGGTCGCACGCAGCGCAGCCATGACTGCCGCGCTATGACAACGCAGGCTTGTCAATGGCCCGCTCGAGCGGTTGCGCAATCAGGGGCGCGACCGTACGGTCACAAGGTAGCGAGGGCCCGTCCGAAGGTGGTGCGTGGTTCGCTAGCACACACAGGAGGACCCGTCATGAAAAGGTTCGGTGCATGGTTTGCTGGCTTGTCGCTGGTGCTGGCGGGCCATTCGCACGCCGCGATATGGGACATCACCGGCATCATGCAGGGCATCCAGGAGGTGCCGTCCAACGAGTCCACCGCGTCAGGCAGCGTCAGCGGCATGCTGGACGACGAGACCAACACCTTCACCTGGTTGGTGCAATTCAGCAATCTGACGGGCGGAGCCGCGACCCTCGGGCATTTCCACACCGGTGCGGTGGGTCAGAACGGCCCCGCCTTGATCCACTTCACGGACCAGATCGCAGGCCAGTTCTCAGGTTCTGCCAATGGGGCCTCCGTCCTGTCCAATGGCAACCGGGATCTGCTCATTGCAGGCGGCCTCTATGCGAACATCCACAACATCGAGTTTCCCGGCGGCGAGATTCGCGGCCAGCTGGTCGCAGCCTTGGTGCCCGAGCCCGAAAGCTGGCTGATGCTGGCGCTGGGAGCCATTGGCGTCGGCGCGGCCGTGCGCCGCAAGCAAGGCCGCGGCGTCAAGCCGGCCTGACACGCCGCGCCACGCGCGCCATCAGCACCAGCGACACCAGCACGATCGCGACGAAACACAGGAACGACCAGTTCGCGATCGAACCACCCAGGAAGGTCCAGTCGATCGCGGCGCAGTCGCCGCCGCCCTTGAAGATCATCGGAATCGCCCGCTGCAGCGGGAAGGTCTCGATCATGCCGTAGAAGTCGCGCCCGCACATCGAGACCTCGGGCGGATACCACTGTAGCCAGCTCTGGCGCGCCGCCACGAAGGCGCCGAAGCCGGCGGCCAGCGCCATCAGCACGATGCCGACACCCTGCATGGCGCGCCCCTTGCCCAGCGACGTCAACCCCGCCAGCAACGCCACCAGCACCAGCGCATATCGCTGCACGATGCACATCGGACACGGTTCGAGCCCGACCACATGCTGCAGGTACAGGCCATAAGCCAGCAATCCGACCGAACCCAGGCAAATCAGCACCAAGGTCTGGCGCACACTCAGAAAACCCAACATCGTTTCTCCATCAACCAGGCCATGAGGTCTCCCACCCGCACCGTTTCGGGGCCTTCCAAAAGCGGCGACAATTTCACCCTTTGGCGAATGTTGCGAGAGACGGAGTATTCCATGGCACGAATGGTTCAATGTATCAAGCTGGGCAAGGAGGCCGAAGGCCTGGATTTCCCGCCCTATCCGGGCGAGTTGGGCAAGCGCCTGTGGGCCCAGGTCAGCAAGGAGGCCTGGGCCGCCTGGCTCAAGCACCAGACCATGCTGGTCAACGAAAACCGGCTGAACCTGGCCGACGCACGCGCCCGCCAATACCTCGCGCGCCAGATGGAAGCGCATTTCTTCGGCGAAGGTGCCGACGCCGCACAAGGCTACGTTCCGCCCAGCAACTGAGGCCGTCCGCGGGACCGGGGCATGGTCACCGGCACGCCGCCGCTGCCGGCATGGATGCAGGCCGCCGGCCTGCCGCAGGCCTGGCACGGCCAGCCGGCGTGGCGCGTGCTCGACACCGA
>CAZXTV010000300.1:0-2743 GCA_964643705.1 uncultured Arenimonas sp.
CAGCGGGTCGGGCTGGTCGAGGCTGACGAAGTCGGTCTGGAGTCCCTCCAGTCCCGACAGCAGCCGCTGGGTGACCGCCGGCTGCACCAGCGACCCACCCTCCGCCACCGTCTGGATGGCCGTCACCAGCTGGTCGAGCGAGACGTCCTTGAGCAGGTAGCCGCGGGCGCCGGCCCGGATACCGGCCAGCACCAGCTGGTCGTCGTCGAAGGTGGTGAGGATGATCGTCGGCGGCAACTGGCCCTTCGCGCCCAGCGCCTGCAGAGCCTCCAGGCCCGACATCACCGGCATGCGCATGTCCATCAGCACGACGTCGGGCTTGATTTCGGGGATAAGCTCGACCGCCTGGCGGCCGTCGCCGGCCTCGGCCACGACTTCGATGTCGTCGGCCAGCTCGAGCAGGGACTTCACGCCCTGGCGCACCAGGGTCTGGTCGTCGACTAGGCAGACGCGGATCATGCGGATTTCTCCAGTGGAAGTCGGATGTCGAGCGCGAACCCCTTGCCGCGCCCGGTGATGATATCCACCTGGCCGCCGCAGCTGGCCAGGCGTTCGCGCATGCCGCGCAGGCCATTGCCCGGCGCCAGCGTGCCGGTGCCGGCGCCGTCGTCCCGGGCCTGGATGCGCAGGCCGCCGGCATCCCGGCCCAGGCTGAGCCAGAGCGTGGACGCGCCGGCGTGGCGCACGGCATTGGTGATGATCTCCTGGGCGCAGCGCAGCATCACGTGCGCGCATTCAGGATCTTCGACCAGCAGCGGCTCGGGCATGTCCAGGCGGATGTCCAGGGCCGGCACGCCTTCGGCCAGGGTGCGGATGGCGCCGCTGAGGTCGACGGCGCCGTCGTGGCGCATCTCGTTCACCGCCTCGCGCACGTCGGTGAGCAGCAGCTTGGCCAGGGTGTGGCTCTGGCGCACGTGTTCCTGGGCCTTGCCCTCGGTCAGGTGGCCGGCGACCTCCAGGTTCAGGCTCAGGGCGGTCAGGTGGTGGCCCAGCAGGTCGTGCAGTTCACGCGAGATGCGCACGCGCTCGCTCATGCGCGAGCTTTCGGCCAGCAGGGCGCGGGTGGCGCGCAGCTCGGCGTTCAGGCGGCGCTGTTCCTCCCTGGCCTGGGCCTGCTGCATGGCGATCAGGCCGATGACCATGGCAAAGCTGGAATAGCCCACGTAGGTCATGGCCTGCAGCGCGGCGATGCCCAGGGTGAACCCTTCGAATCGGACGAAAACCGGCACCAGCGCCGCATGCTGAACGACCAGCCAGACCGCGCCCACCCGCAGCGGCACCATCCAGGGAATGACCCCGGCGATGATCATCATCAGGATCGCGCCCATGCCGGTGCCGGTCTCCGCGCTGACCAGGATGGCCGACAGGGTCAGGGCCGCCAGCAGCAGCAGGTCCCGCAGCCGCTGCTGCCGGAAGCCCAGCGAGCGGGTGATCCGCCAGTAGATGAGCCCGAACGCCAGGTAGGCGCCCACCGCCACGATGGCCCGGGGCGCCGGCCCCAGCGAGATGTCGCCGTCGTCGGGGCCCAGGTACCAGGTGAACACGAAAAGCGGGATGCCCAGCACCACCCAGGTGAACAGGCCGGCGTAGCGCAGGAGCTGGGTATGGGTCAGTCGGTTCAGCATCGGCGCATCTTACGGCGGACTCCGGCCCGTGCACGCCCCCGGAAGTCATGTGGCCCCGTCCGCCCCCAGGCCGGGGCGCCCGTGCGATAATCCCGCCCCGATCGCCCGCCCCCCGGCGGCCCCAACGCCATCGGAGTTCGTAGTCCAATGCCGATCACCATCCGCGACGTGCGCGAGCACGAGCTGGATTCCGTCGTAGCCGTGAACAATGCCGCCGGCCCGTCCATCCTGCCGATGGACCTGGCCAAGGCCCGCTTCTTCTGGGAACACGCCGAGTATTTCCGGGTCGTCGAACAAGACGGCCTGGTGTCGGGTTTCCTGGTCGCCCTGGGCCCGGACGCACCGCACGACAGTCCCAACTTCCTGTGGTTCCGGGAACGCTACCCGGATTTCCTGTACATCGACCGCATCGTCATCGCCCGCCCGCGGCGCGGCGGCGGCCGTGGCCGGGCCTTCTATGCCGACGTCCAGAGTTTCGCCGAAGTGCGCCGGCCGCTGCTGGCCTGCGAGGTCTTCCTGCAGACCGGCAATGACCCGGCCCTGCTCTTCCACGGCCATTTCGGCTTCCGCGAAGTCGGCCAGAACGTGATGTCGGCCAACGGCATCCGCGCTTCGATGCTGCTCAAGGAAATGTGCAGCTACCCCTTCGTGGCCGAGACCTACGGCGGGCGCCTGCCCGACGTGCCCTGGCTGCAGTCCCGATCCCTGCCCGGCCGCCGGCCGGTCCTGGCGACGGGAACCTGAGATGGCGGCCAATCCCGATTACGAACAGGCCGGTGAACTGAAGTTCGGCCAGGTGGGCATCGCCAACCTGCGCGTGCGCACGCTCGACCCGCAGCGCCTGGCCGATGAAATGGCCGACCGGGTCCGGCGCGCGCCCAAGCTCTTCGCCCGCGCGGCGGTGGTGGTGGACTTCGGCGGCCTCAGCCAGTGCCCCGACGCCGGCCAGACCCGCGCCCTGCTCGACGCCCTGCGCGACGCCGGCGTGCTGCCGGTGGCCCTGGCCTACGGCACCAGCGCCGTGGAGGCCCTGAGCCAGGAAGTGGGCCTGCCCCTGCTGGCCAAGTTCCGCGCCGCCTACGAGCGCGACGGCGAACTGCCGGCCGCCCCGTCGCCCG
>CAZXTV010000301.1:0-2712 GCA_964643705.1 uncultured Arenimonas sp.
GGCGATCGAGAAGGCCTTCGAATCGGCGATGGCGTGGGCCAGGACTTCGGTACCCTTGCCGAAGGCATCGAATTCGAACACGCCGACCGGCCCGTTCCAGATGACGCTGCCGGCCTTGGCGATGATGGCGGCGTAGCGCGCGGCGGTTTCCGGGCCGATGTCCAGGATCATGTCGTCGGGGCCGACCTCGGCCACGGGTTTCACCGTCGCCGGCGCATCGGCGGCGAAGGCCGGCGCCACCACCACGTCGGTGGGCACCGGGATGTCGGCGCCGCGCGCCTTGGCGTCGGCCATGATCTGGCGCGCGGTGTCGAGCAGGTCGGCTTCGCACAGCGACTTGCCGACCGGGTGGCCGACCGCGGCGATGAAGGTGTTGGCGATGCCGCCGCCGACGATCAGCTGGTCGACCTTCGACACCAGGGCGCCCAGCAGTTCGAGCTTGGTGCTGACCTTTGAACCGGCGACGATCGCCACCAGCGGCCGCGCCGGCGCGTGCAGCGCCTTGGCCAGCGCGTCGAGTTCGGCCATCAGCAGCGGACCGCCGCAGGCCACCGTGGCGAAGCGGATGACGCCGTGGGTGGAGGCTTCGGCACGGTGGGCGGTGCCGAAGGCGTCCATGACGAAGACATCGCACAGCGCGGCGTACTTCTTCGACAAGGCTTCGTCATCGGCCTTCTCGCCGACGTTCATGCGGCAGTTTTCCAGCAGCACCAGCTGCCCCGGTTCGACCTGCACGCCGTCGGTCCAGTCCTTCACCAGCGGGACCTCGCGCCCCAGCAGTTCGCCCAGGCGGGCGGCGACCGGCGCCAGCGAATCCTCCTGCGTCCACACGCCTTCCTTCGGGCGGCCCAGGTGCGAGGTGACCATCACCGCGGCGCCCTTCTCCAGCGCCAGCTTCATCGTCGGCAGGGCGGCGATGATGCGCTGCTCGGAGGTGATGTGGCCGTCCTTGACCGGCACGTTGAGGTCCTCGCGGATCAGGACGCGCTTGCCGGCCAGGTCGAGGTCGGCCATGCGGAGGATGGACATGGGGTGGCTCCGGGTGCGGGGAAGCGGCCATTTTCCCCCGCGCCGCCCGGTGCCGGCAAACGCCGTGACCGCGTGGGACAATGCCGGCATGGACGATTGCACCGACCTGCCCGTGATCGAAGGCCAGCGGGTCCGCCTGCGGCCGCTGCGCCGCACGGACGCGTCGGCGCTGTACACGCTCTACGCCGACCCGGAAGTCTGCCGCTACTGGAGCTTCGCGCCCTGGACCGACCTGGCCCAGGCCGAGGCCTGGCTGGACGAGCGGATGGGCTGGAAGCCGCCAGCGACTTTCGGCTGGGCCCTGGCAGACCGCGGTGACGACGCTTTGGTGGGCACGATCAGCCTGTTCTCGCTCAGCGGCCCCAACCGCCGGGCCGAACTGGGGTATTCGCTGCTGCCGTCCCGGCAGGGGCAGGGCCTGGCCCGCGAGGGCGTGGGCCTGGCGCTGGCCTACGCCTTCGGGCCGCTGGACCTTGAGCGCGTGGAGGCCGACGTCGATCCCCGCAACGGGCCTTCCTGGGGCCTGCTCGAACACTTCGGCTTCCGCCGCGAGGGCCTGCTGCGCCACCGCTGGCGGGTCGGCGGTGAGTTCGCCGATTCCTGGATCTACGGGCTGCTGCGCGACGACTACCGGAGGACGGCATGAACCAGGCTTTCGAGGCGGCGCTGGCCGCCCTGCGCCGGGGCGAGGCCATCGGCCTGCCCACCGAAACCGTCTATGGCCTGGCCGCGGACGCCGGCAACCCCGAGGCGGTGCGCCGCATCTTCGCCCTGAAGGGCCGGCCGGCCGACCATCCGCTGATCGTGCACGTGGCCGGCGTGGATGCGCTGGACAACTGGGCGACCGACATCCCGGCGGCGGCCCGGCAGCTGGCCGCCGCCTTCTGGCCGGGCCCGCTGACCCTGGTGCTGCGCAAGCAGGCCCGCGTGCCGGACGTCGTTACAGGCGGCCAGGAGACGGTTGGCCTGCGCTGCCCGGACCACCCGGTGGCCCTGGCCCTGCTGCGCGAATTCGGCGGCGGCCTGGCGGCGCCTTCGGCCAACCGCTTCGGTCACGTCAGCCCGACCACGGCCGCGCACGTGCGCGCCGAGTTCGGCGACGCGGTGCCCCTTGTGCTTGAAGGCGGCGACTGCACGATCGGCATCGAAAGCACCATCGTCGATTTCACCGGCGAAACGCCGCGCATCCTGCGCCCGGGCATGCTGGGCCGCGAGCGCATCGAAGCGGTGATCGGTCCGGTCGAAGCCGGCGCCACGGCGGCCAGCCCACGGGCTTCCGGCACGCTCGAAGCCCACTACGCGCCGCGCACCCCGCTGCTGCTGCTGCCGCGTTCGTCGCTGGCAAATGAAGCCTCCGAACAGCAGGCCCTGGGCAAGGCGGTGCAGGTGCTGGCCCTGGGCGAGCTACCCGACGGTGTCCCCGGCCTGGCGCTGGCCAACGAACCCGCCAGCTACGCCCACGACCTGTACGCCGCCCTGCGCGAACTCGACGGCCGCGGCGCCAACCTGCTGCTCGCCGAACGCCCGCCCGAAGGCGACGCCTGGCTCGCTATCCATGACCGACTGCGGCGTAGTGCAGCAGGGGCGGGTGGTTATGACGGGGATCCGACTTAAGTTTTGGACACGGATCAAGGCGGATGGACACGGATGAACACGGATAGAGCAAGAGCGAATTAACTGATT
>CAZXTV010000302.1:0-2711 GCA_964643705.1 uncultured Arenimonas sp.
GTCGCGACGCCCGCCGCGCCGATGTCGGCGAGCCGGCCGTGCACCAGGTCCTGATCACCGGCATGCGCCTGGCCGACGACTTCACCCGCGCCATGGGTTACCTGCAGACCCTGCCCGTGGTGCGCAACCTGAGCGTTGAAGAAGCCACGCCCGACAGCCTGCGCCTGCGCCTGGACCTGGCCGTGGGCGTGCCCGCCTTCGAGGCCTTCGTGGCCGCCGGCGACGTGCTGGAAGCCGAAGGCCCGGCATCCGCCGCCACGCCCGGCCCGGGCGCGCCGGGTGAACCGGCCGTGGCGCGCTACCGCCTGCGCCCATGAAGCTCCATCACCTGCCCAACGCCATCACCGGCCTGCGCCTGGTGATGGCGCCGGTGCTGCTGTGGCTGCTTTGGGCCGGTTTCTACCGCGATGCCCTGTGGGTGGCGGCGGTCGCCGGCGCCAGTGACGCGGTCGATGGCCTGCTGGCCAAACGTTTTGGCTGGGAAAGCCGGCTGGGCAGCCTGCTCGACCCGGTGGCCGACAAGCTGCTGCTGGGCTGCGCCTTCCTGGGCCTGTGGCTGGCCGGGGCCCTGCCGACCTGGCTGGTGTCCCTGGTGCTGGCCCGCGACCTGGTCATCCTGGCCGGCGCGGCGGTCTGGTGGCGCCTGGCGGGGCCCTTCAAGGGCGAGCCGAGCTGGCTGGGCAAGGTCACCACCGCCGCGCAGATCGCCCTGGTGCTGCTGTGCCTGGTCGACCGCGCCGGCTGGTCGGTGCCGCTGAACCGGCTGATGGACGTCACCCTGGGCGTGGCCTTCCTTACCTTTGTCAGTGGCGTCGATTATGTTGTCCGCTATGGTGTGAAGGCCTGGCAGCATCGAGGGAAACCCGCCGCATGAACACGAGTCCGATGTCGAACCCCTTCAGCGACCGCCGCCCCTGGCAGTGGCTGGCGGTGGTGGTGTTCCTGGGCGTGCTTATCTGGCTGCTGGGCCCGGTGCTGACGCCCTTCGTCATCTCCGCGCTGCTGGCGTGGCTGGGTGGCCCGCTGGTGCGCAAGATCGAGGGCACCGGCCGTTCGCGCACCGCCGCGGTGCTGCTGGTGTTCACCCTGATGACCCTGGCGCTGGTGCTGGCGGTGCTTTTGCTTATCCCGCTGATCGAAAGCCAGGTCTCGAAGTTCATCGACTGGCTGCCGCGTTTTGGCCAGTGGCTCACCGGCACCGCCGTGCCCTGGGCGGAAAGCCGCTTCAAGCTTGAACTGGCCGGCTACGTCGATCCCAGCCAGCTGATCGAGCTGTTCAAGGAACACTGGCAGCAGGCCGGCGGCATCGCCGCCACGATGATGGGTGAGATATCCAAGTCGGGCATGGCCCTGGTCAACCTGCTGGTGAACCTGGCGCTTATCCCGGTGGTGACCTTCTTCTTCATGCGCGACGGGCCGGAAATGCTGGCCAAGGCGCGCGAACTGCTGCCGCGCCCGATCGAACCCACGGTGGTGCAGCTGGCGAGCGAATCGGACCAGGTGCTGGGCGGGTTCATCCGCGGCCAGCTGACGGTGATGATCGCCCTGGGCGTCATCTATGGCGTGGGCCTGACGGCCGTGGGTGTGGACCTGGGCATCCTGATCGGCCTGGTCGCCGGGCTGGTGGCCTTCGTGCCCTACCTGGGCGCCATCGTTGGCCTGGGCGCGGCGGTCATCGCCACCCTGGTGCAGCACGGCGACCTGTTGCACCTGGCCCTGGTGCTGGGCGTGTTCGGCCTGGGCCAGTTGCTTGAAAGTTTCTGGCTGACGCCGTGGCTGGTGGGCGACAAGATCGGCCTGCACCCGGTGGCGGTCATCTTCGCGGTGATGGCCGGCGGCCAGCTGTTCGGTTTCCTGGGCGTGCTGCTGGCGCTGCCGATAGCCGCGGTGGCGGTGGTGCTGGGGCGGTACGTGCACGAGCAATACACCCACAGCAGGCTCTACGGCGCCGACGACGACGGCGGTTCGGTCATTGTCCGGACCGATTCCCACGTGGAAGCGCCTGCAGACGCGCGGCCGCCCAGTCCCGAAGAGCTGGCCCGGCGCTTCGTCACCGAAGACAGGCTGGCCAACGAGCGCCCGGACGGGGGCGAGCAGCCGCGCGAACCATGAACACCCCGCAATTGCCGCTGGGCCTGCGCGCGCCGCCGGACCAGCGCCTGGAAGCTTTCCTGGGCAATGACGGCGTACGCGCCACGGTCCACGCCGCCGCCACCGGGGCGTCGCAAGAGTGGCTGTACCTGGCCGGCCCGCCCGGCAGCGGCAAGAGCCACCTGCTGCTGGCCGCCTGCGCCGAAGCCGTGGCCGCCGGCCGCCGCGCCGCCAACCTGCCGATGACCGCCTTCGCTGGCCGCCTGGCGGCCGGCCTGGCCCAGCAGGAAAACGCCGACCTGCTGTGCCTGGACGGGCTGGAAGCGATCGCCGGCAACGCCGAAGACGAAGAAGCCTTGTTCCACTTCCACAACCGCGCCCGCGCCGACGCCGGCGCGGTGATCTACGCCGCGCGCGGCAAGCCCGGCGACATCGGCCTGGTGCTTCGCGACCTGCAAACCCGCCTGGGCCAGTGCGCGCGCCTGACCCTCGAACCCCTGGACGAAGCCGGCCGCCGCGACCTGCTGCGCCAGCGCGCCGCCCGCCGCGGCCTGGAACTCGACGAAGCCGTGCTCGACTACCTGCTGCGCCGCGTCGACCGCGACCTCGCCAGCCTCACC
>CAZXTV010000303.1:0-2033 GCA_964643705.1 uncultured Arenimonas sp.
GATGGTCACCGCGACGTTGCCGCCGGCCTGGCGCACCACCAGCACGCGCTGGCCTTCGTGCACGACCGTGCGTTCGCCTTCCAGGAACATCTTGAGGTCGACGACCGGAAGCAGGCTGCCGCGCACGTTGGCGACGCCCATCATCCAGTTCTGCGCGCCCGGCACCGGGGTGACCGGCGGCAGCGGCAGGATTTCGACCACTTCGTCGAAGGACGAAACCAGGCGCCGCTTGCCAAGCCGGAAGCCGACGCCGCGCCAGTGGCCCGGCGCCTCGATCATTTCCGGGCGGCCCGCCTCGTGGGCCAGCGAGCGGCCTTCGTAGTCGAGCAGGACCTCGAAGGGTCCGGGGCGCTTGTTCTGGGCGGCGGAGTTCTTGGCCATGGTTCGGTCAGCCACCCGGGACGTAGGTGCGGATGGCCGAGAGCAGCTCATCGCGGGTGAATGGCTTGGTGAGGTATTGCTCGGAGCCGACGATGCGCCCCCGGGCCTTGTCGAACAGGCCGTCCTTGGAGGACAGCATGATCACCGGCGTCTGCTTGAACATCTGGTTGTTCTTGATCAGCGCGCAGGTCTGGTAGCCATCCAGGCGCGGCATCATGATGTCCACGAAGACGATCTGGGGCTGGTGGTCGGCGATCTTGGCCAGGGCCTCGAAGCCGTCTGTTGCCGTCACGACGTCGCAGCCCTCCTTCTTGAGCAGGGTCTCGGCGGTACGCCGGATGGTCTTGGAATCGTCGATGACCATGACCCGCAAGCCGGCCAGGCTGTTGTCGTCCATCTCACTCCCCATAACGATGCTGTCCCTGGCAATACGGACCTCCGGGAAGCCCGCAGAATGACAGCTTATATCCCAGCCAGCGCCGAAAGTGTCAAGCCGGGCGCGGATTGCGACATGGATCACGCCGTCGTCCTGCTAGTCTAGTGGCTCTCCGACGACAATGATGCAGGCGCCGATGTCCCTGGACGTGGCCGTGGTGATGGACCCGATCGGCAAGATCAAGATCGGCAAGGATTCGACCTTCGCGATGCTGCTCGAAGCCCAGCGCCGCGGGCACCGGCTGCACTACGTGCTGCCCGGCGGGCTGTGGCTCGACGCAGAGCGCCCCATGGCCCGTATGGCCCCGTTGCAGGTGCGGGACGACCCCGCGGACTGGTTCGGGCTGGGCGAGCCCGCGTCGCGGCCCCTGGCGGCCCTGGACGTGGTGCTGATGCGCACCGACCCGCCCGTGGACAGCAATTACCTGCACGACACCCTGGTGCTGTCCCGGGCCCAGGCCGCCGGCGTGCTGGTGGTGAACGACCCGGCCGGGCTGCGCGACCTGAACGAAAAACTGGCCGCCCTGCTGTTCCCGCAGTGCTGCCCGCCCACCCGGGTGGCCCGGGACCCGGCGGTGCTGCGCGAGTTCGTGGCCGAACACGACCAGGTGGTGCTCAAGCCCCTGGACGGCATGGGCGGACGGTCGATCTTCCGGGCCTCGGCCGGGGACCCGAACCTGAACGTGATCCTGGAAACCCTGACCCAGGGCGGCCGCGACCTGGCCCTGGCCCAGCGTTTCATCCCTGAAATCACCGACGGCGACAAGCGCATCCTGCTGGTCGACGGCGAGCCCGTGCCCTACTGCCTGGCCCGCATCCCCCAGGGCAGCGAGTTCCGGGGCAACCTGGCCGCCGGTGGCCGGGGCGAGGGCCGGCCGCTGACCGACCGCGACCGCTGGATCGCCGCCCAGGTCGGCCCCGAACTCAAGCGCCGGGGCATGATCTTCGTGGGGCTGGACGTCATCGGCGATTACCTGACCGAAGTGAATGTCACCAGCCCGACCTGCATCCGCGAGCTCGACGACCAGTTCGGCCTGAACATCGCCGGCCTGCTGTTCGACGCCATCGAGGCCCGCCGGGCCGCCGCCCGGGCCTGACATGCCGCCCCGGCCCGGAATCGGCCCCGGAGACCGGCTCGGCGCCACCCTGGCGCTGTCGGCGATCCTGTTCGGCGTGCTGATCCTGGGCGTGGGCTTCGCGCTGGACCCGCCGGCGCC
>CAZXTV010000303.1:2043-2687 GCA_964643705.1 uncultured Arenimonas sp.
GCGCGAGCTCGACGCCCAGTTCGGGCTCAACCTCGCCGGCCAGCTGTTCGACGCCCTGGAAGCCCGCCGGTCCGGCCGGCACTGAGATGGCGGCGCCCGTCATCGGCCCGACCGAACGGCTCAGCGCGACGTTGGCGCTCAGCCTGGTCGCGTTCGGGGTGCTGATCCTGGGCGTGGGCTTCGCCCGCGACGCGGCCGCCCCGATCACCCCGACCCTGGATGTGATCCTGACCGAGACCCGCAGCGATGCCGCCCCCGAGGACGCCGACTTCATCGCCCAGGCCAACAACCAGGGCGGCGGCGACAGCGACCGGGCCGAGCGCCCCCGCGAAGAGCAGCTGGCCCCGGTACCCAAGCCCGACGAGGGCCTGGCCCCGGAGCCGCTGGTGGCCCAGGCGCCGCCCCCCGAACCCGAACCGGTGCCGCGGCTGCTGAGCACCATTGGTCCCAGCAGCGAGGTATTGCCCCTGCCCGAGGACCAGCGCGAAACCGAGACCGAACCGTTGCCGACCGGCCAGGAACTGGTGGAACAAAGCCTGGAAATGGCGCGCCTGGCGGCCGAGATCGAACGCCGCCAGCAGCTGCTTGCCAAGCGCCCCAAGCGCAAGTTCGTCTCGGCCAGCACCAAGGAATACGAATACGCC
>CAZXTV010000304.1:0-2687 GCA_964643705.1 uncultured Arenimonas sp.
CGGCCGGCGCGGCCCGCCCTCCCGGCCCGGGCGGGAAGACGGCGCGTCCGGCGGCGTGTAGCGCAGCGCGGCATTGGGCACGCGCAGCACGCCGTCGCGACGGTCCACCACGATTTCGGCGCTGGCGGTCATGCCCGGCAGCAGGCTCAGGTCGGCGTTCTGCACCTGCACCACCACCGGGTAGGTGATCACGTTCGAGGTCGCGGTCGCCGCCAGCCGCACCTGGCGCACTTCGCCGCTGAACTGGCGGTCCGGGTAGGCGTCGACGGTGAAGGACACCGGCAGGCCTTCGCGAATCTGGCCGACGTCGGCCTCGTCCACGCTCAGGTCGATCTGCATCTGCGCCAGGTCCTCGGCGATCTGGAACAGAACGGGCGTCTGGAAACTGGCTGCCACGGTCTGGCCGGGTTCGATGTCGCGCAGCAGCACGACGCCGTCCACCGGCGAGCGGATGACGGTGTAGTCCACGTCCAGCCGGGCATTGCCCACGGCGGCCTGGCGCTGGCGAACCGAGGCCTCGGCCGACACCACGCGGGCGCGGGCCTGGTCGCGCGCGGCAAGGGCCAGGTCGGCTTCGCTGCGCGCGATCAGCTGGCGCTCGACCAGGTCGCGCTTGCGTCCATAGTCGGCCTCGGCATTGGTGATGCCGGCGCGTGCTTCGTTCACCGACGCGCGGGCGCTGGCCAGGTCGGCCTCGGCCTGTTCGAGCCGGGTTTCCAGGGGCGCCGGGTCAAGACGGGCGATGGCCTGGCCACGGGTCACCTGGTCGTTGTAATCCACCAGCACCTCGAGCACCTGGCCCGACACCTGCGAACCCACGTCCACCGTCGTGGTCGCCCGCAGCGTCCCGGTGGCCGATATCACCACGCGCACGTCGCCGCGTTCGACCGGGGCGGTGCGGTACTGGCCCGATGTTTCGCCGCCGCGACCAAACCACCACCAGGCCGCCAGCAGGGCCAGCGCGGCGAGGGCGATGACGGCGAAAAGTCGGATGGGGCGTCGGCGCGTGGGGTTCGGCATCAGGGTTCCGTGGGCTTTTCAGAGGATCAAAGACAGGTTAACGCCGCCGGGTACGCGCGGTTGACCGCGGCCCCGCGCGCCACCGCCGGGGTTCAGTCGGCGGCGGTGGCGTGCGGGAAGCTCAGGATGGCCGTGGTGCCCTCGCCGGGGCGGCTCTCCAGGCGCACCGGCCAGCCGTAGCGGTGCGACAGCCGCTGCACGATGGACAGGCCGATGCCCTGGCCCTCCTTGCCGGGATTGGCGGCGCGGTAGAAGGGCTCGAACACCCGCGCCAGCACGGTTTCATCCATGCCCACGCCGGTGTCGGCGACGCTGATCTCGCCATGGCGAACCGTCACGGTGACGCTGCCGGCGTCGGTGTAGTTGCAGGCGTTGCGCAGCAGGTTGCTCAGCATCACGGACAGCACCCGCGCCGGGGCGTGCAGGTGGAAGCCCTGTTCGACGCGGCACGTAACTTCGACGGGTTTGCCGGCCACCAGCAGGCGCGCCTTCTCGACCTCGTCGCTGACGACGTCGGCCACGTCGAAATCGAGGTCGGGCAGGCCGGTGTCGCCTTCGCGGGCCAGGATAAGGAAAGCCTCGATCAACGCCTCCATGTCGCGACCGGCGCCCTGGATGCGGCCCAGGGACTTTCGCGCCAGCGGCGAGAGGCTATCGTCGCCGGCCATCATGTCGCCGGCGACGCGGATGACGGTGAGCGGCGTGCGCAGTTCATGCGAGGCATCGCGGGTGAAGTCGCGTTCGCGCTGCACGAAGTTTTCGATGCGGCTGGCGAACTCATGCAGCGACTGTGCGAGCACCAGGGTTTCGCCTTCGACGTCGGTAGGCAGGTTTTCGGCGCTGAGCAGGGCCGGTTCGGGCTGCTTGGGGTCCCAGCGCTGGACCTGGGACGCCAGCCAGATAACCGGAGACACCGCGCGTTTGGAGGCGCGGTAGGTCGTCCAGGCGATCACGTAGATCACCACCAGCACGATCGCCAGCGGCGCCATGCCGAACCAGAAGGCCAGGCTGTCCACCTGTTCCTGCTTGAACAGCAGGTACAGGCGGTGACCGCGGCGGTCCTGGTCCACCAGCACCAGGGACCCGCCCTGCGTGCGCGGCAGGGCGTGGAAACCCGGGTCCAGGCTGCGGATGCTGGCCGGCACGCGGTCGGGGTCGGCGCCGGCGGGCAGCAGGTAGCCGGTCATGTTGTAGGTGTCGGGCACTTCCGCACCCGGATTGGCCTGCATGCGCTGCCAGTAGTGCGCGGCTTCCTCCTGCAGTGCCTGCTGGATGAGCACGTGCTTGAGCACGGCCGACGCCCCGTAGACACCCAGCACCGCGGCGAAGCTGATCGCCGCGGCCTGCAGGATGAAAGCGGTCCATATCTTGCGCCGCAGTCCCTTGCGATGGGGCATTGGGTCAGCCTGCCGGGGGGGCATCGAGGTCGGCGACGCGATAGCCGGCTGTCTGCACGGTGTGCAGCAGCGGACGGTCGAACGGCCTGTCGATGGCCTTGCGCAGGTTGTACAGGTGGCTGCGCAGGGTGTCGGAATCGGGCAGACCGTCGCCCCAGATCTCGCGCTCGATGTCGCGACGCGTGACCACGCGCGGCGATTCGCGCATCAGGATGGTCAGCAGGCGCAGGCCGATCGGCGAGAGCTGGATTTCCTGGCCGGCGCGGGTGA
>CAZXTV010000305.1:0-2686 GCA_964643705.1 uncultured Arenimonas sp.
CGCCGACTTCGGCATCGTGCCGGTGGAAAACTCGGGGCAGGGCACCATCCAGTCGACCCTGGACATGTTCCTGACCTCGCCGCTGAAGATCTGCGGCGAGGTCGAGCTGGCCGTGCACCAGTTCCTGATGTCGCGCACCGGCCGCATCGAGGACATCGAAAGGGTGTATTCGCATCCGCTGTCCCTGGCCCAGGCCAAGGCCTGGCTGCGCCAGCACCTGCCCAAGGCCGAGAAGATCGCCGCCTCCAGCAATGCCGAAGCGGCGCGACGGGCGCGCAATGCCGATGATTCGGCGGCCATCGCCGGCGAGAACGCCGGCCACGTGTATGGGCTCAAGACCATCGCCGGCCCCATCGAGGACCATCCCGACAACACCACGCGTTTCCTGGTGCTGGGCCGCGAACTGCTG
Organism: uncultured Arenimonas sp.; assembly: GCA_964643705.1. Classification (GTDB taxonomy): domain Bacteria; phylum Pseudomonadota; class Gammaproteobacteria; order Xanthomonadales; family Xanthomonadaceae; genus Arenimonas. Next base: position 410 of record CAZXTV010000305.1, read on the forward strand.
CCGCCCTGCGGCCACGACCGCACGTCACTGATGGTGTTCGTGCGCGACCAGCCCGGCGCCCTCTACAACGTGCTCAGTCCCTTCGCCCGCCATGGCGTCAGCATGAACCGCATCGAGTCCCGGCCAGCCCACACCGGCCGCTGGCAGTACGCGTTTTTCATCGATGTCGACGGCCATGCCCAGGACGGGCCGGTGGCCGCGGCCCTGGCCGAACTGGGCGAGTTCGCCGCCAGCATCCGCATCCTGGGCGCCTACCCCGTGGCCCTGCTCTGACCATGGACGAGGCAGCGTTTTCCGCCCTGGCCCAGCCGGGGGTCCAGCGCCTGCGGGCCTACGACCCCGGCCTGGACCTGGTCGCCCTGCGCCGGGCGCACCCGGGCCTGGTCGAGCTGGGTTCGAACGAAAGCCCCTACGGTCCCAGCCCGGCGGCGCGTGCCGCCGCCGCGGCGGCGCTTGACGCCGCGTTCCGTTATCCCGACCCCCTGGGCAGCGGGCTCAAGCGTGCGCTGGCCGCGCAGCACGGGGTGGCACCGAACCAGCTGATGCTGGGCAACGGCTCGCACGAGCTGCTGATGATGCTGGGCCAGGCGTTCGCCGGACCGGGCCTGGAGGTGCTTGCCTCGCAGTTTGGTTTCGCGGTTTATGGCCTGGCCGCCCAGGCCGCCGGTGCCAGCCTCGTGCAGGCGGCGGCCCAGCCCTACGGGCATCCGATGGCCCGTGGCCACGACCTGGCTGCTATCGCCGCGGCGGCCGGGCCGCGCACGCGCCTGGTTTACCTGGCCAACCCCAACAACCCCACCGGCACGTGGTTCGGCGCCGACGCCCTGAAGGCTTTCCTTGCCGCGCTGCCGCCAACGGTGCTGGTGGTGGTGGACGAGGCCTACCTGGAATACGCCACCGAACCGACGCTGCAATCCGCCGTAGGGCTGCTGCCGGCGTTCGCGAACCTGGTGGTGACCCGCACCTTCTCCAAGGCCCATGGCCTGGCCGGGCTGCGCCTGGGCTACGTGCTGGCCGCCCCGGGCCTGGTGGCGGTGCTCGAGCGCCTGCGCGAGTCCTTCAACGTCAACGGGCCGGCGCTGGCCGCCGGCGAAGCGGCCCTGGCCGACACCGCCCACGTTCACTTCGTGCGCCAGGCCAACGCCACCGAGCGGCAGGCGCTGGCCGACGCACTGCGGGCCCGGGAGCTCGGCGTGTCGCCGTCGCAGACCAACTTCCTGCTGGTGGATTTCGGTCGTGACGCGCTGCCGGTGGAACGGGGCCTGGTCGCCCGCGGCGTCGTGCCCCGGCCGATGGGCGGTTACGGCCTGCCGACCTGCCTGCGCCTCACGGTCGGCACGCGCGCTGAAAACCGAAGCCTGCTCCAGGCCCTGGACGAGGTGCTGGCATGACCACGCACCGGCTGGACTGGCTGGCCGGCGCGGGTGGCCCGCTGCGCGGCGACCTGCAGGTTCCCGGCGACAAGTCGGTGTCGCACCGCGCGGTGATGCTGGGCGCGCTGGCCGAGGGCACCAGCGAGGTCCAGGGTTTCCTGGAAGGCGAGGACACCCGGGCGACCGCGGCGATCTTTGGCCAACTGGGCGTGCGCATCGAAGCGCCCTCGGCGAGCCGGCGGATCGTGCATGGGGTTGGCCTGCACGGCCTGGAGGGGTCGACGCAAGCCCTGGACTGCGGCAATGCCGGTACCGGCATGCGGCTGCTGGCCGGCCTGCTGGCGGGCCAGGCTTTCGACAGCGTGCTGGTGGGCGACCAGTCCCTGTCCCGGCGCCCGATGGGTCGGGTCATCTCGCCCCTGCGCGCCATGGGCGCGGTCATCGACGCCGGCGACGGGGGCCTGCCGCCACTTAGAATTAGCGGTAACAATATTCTTCAAGGTATTGATTTCAAATCACCTGTTGCCAGCGCACAGGTAAAGTCGGCGGTCCTGATGGCGGGTCTCTATGCCCGTGGCAGCACCCGCGTGGCGGAACCACACCCGACCCGCGACTACACCGAACGCATGCTCGCCGCTTTCGGCTGGCCGGTCCGGTTTTCGCCGGGCGAGGCCAGTCTCGAGGGCGGGCACCGGCTGCGGGCCACCGGGGTGGTGGTACCCGCCGACTTTTCCTCGGCGGCGTTTTTCCTGGTGGCGGCCTCGGTGGTGCCGGGCTCCGAGCTGTGCCTGCGCCAGGTGGGGATGAATCCCCGGCGGACCGGCCTGCTGCAGGCGCTGCGCGCGATGGGGGCCGACATCCGCGTTGAAGCCGCTGGCGAACAGGGCGGTGAGCCGGTGGCCGA
>CAZXTV010000306.1:0-2679 GCA_964643705.1 uncultured Arenimonas sp.
AGCAGTCCTTAAAGAAAGCTGCATTTGCTCCTATCCGTGTCCATCCGTGTTCATCCGTGGCAAAAAACTCTAGTCCGCTTTATCCGCATTTATCCGCGTGCATCCGCCCTGATCCGCGTCCAACACCGACCCCTCACCTCACAACTCCTCTGCCACCGGTGCCGGCCGCGCTTTGGCCTGCGAGCGAAGTGCGATGAGCAGGATGCCGGCCAGGGTCATGGCGCCGCCTACCAGCAGCTTCGGCCCGGGTCGGTCGCCCCAGAAGGCGATGCCCAGGCCGGTGGCGAATACCGGCGTCAGCAGCAGCCAGGGCATCACCTTGGCGACCGCGTGGCGCTGCACCAGGGTGTAGTAGATGCCGTGCCCGATGACCGAGGCGACGATGGCCGCGTAGGCCACGCCGGCCCAGGCCGTGCCGGACACGTGGCCGAGCTGGCCGATCGCGCCCGGTTCCAGCCACAGGCTCAGGCCCAACAGTGGAAACACGCCGACCAGGGCGATCCAGGCCTGCAGCCCGTAGCGGGTGACGCCACCCAGCCCGCGCATCAGCACCGTGCTGACCGCCAGGAAAAAACCCGAGGCCAGCATCAGGCCCAGCGACATCGGGTTGTCCAGCACCAGCGGATCGAACCCGAGTACCAGCACGCCGCCAAAGCTCAGGCCGATCGCCGCACCCGTGCGCCAGGCGAAACGTTCGCCCAGGAAGGCCCATGCCAGCAGCACCGAAAACGGAATGTAGCTCTGCATCACGATGGACGGCGAGCTAAGGTCGCCCGCCAGCTTCAGCGCCCAGAAGCTCAGCCCGAAATGCATCACGCCCGTGCACAGCGTTATCGCCAGCAGGCGCGGCCACTGGCCGGGACCGGGGCGGCGCAGGAAGGGCGCGAGCAGCAGCACCAGCAGCACCAGGCGCAATGCCGTGAACAACAGTGGCGGCATTTCCCGCAGCGCCGTCGCCGAGCCCAGGAAGTTTCCCGCCCAGGCAAGGCAGACCAGCAGGGCGAGCAGGATGTCGCGAGGAGGCATGGGCGGGGCCGGGCCGGGAATGCTGCATTATGGCCGGCATCACCGTGCAATCAGCCAACAGGGGGTCCCACCGGATGGAAACATCGAACCTGGCCAGCGTCGTACTCGCCACCGCCTTGTCGTGGGGGGTATTCCTGCTGCTTGCGGCGCTGCCGCTCATGCTGTCGGTCCAGCTGGTCGCGGGGCTCCGGGCTGGTTACTGGCGACTGGTTGCCGTGCTCGCGGTCACCTCGGTGCTGATGATCTTCGTGCAGTGGGGGGTCGGTGCAGCGCTGGGGCTCGGCGCGGACTCGCTGCAGCAGGTCCGCAACGCCGAGGTCCCCGCCGCCGCCATGCTGGGCAAGGCGGTGCTGGGCATGGGTATCGTGGTCATCGCCGCGTGGCTGTTGCTTGCCCTGGGCGTGGCCAGGGCGATCAGGCGACCCGATGGCTCCGGCATCGGCTACGGGCGCGCCCTGCTGGCGTCGCTGCTGACCATGGTCCTGCTGGTGGTCGCAGGCATCGGCATCGGCGTGGTCGCGGGCCTGCTGGGCCTGGGATCGCTGCCGACCCCGCCCGTGTGAATCCTGCGCTGCGTACCGCCGGGCAGGCTGGCTAGTCGACGCGGATGTCGGCCAGCCGGTCCAGGGCTTCGGCGTACTTGGCGCGGGTGCCTTCGATCACCTCGGCCGGCAGGTGCGGGCCAGGGGCGGTCTTGTCCCAGTCCAGCGTTTCCAGGTAGTCGCGCACGAATTGTTTGTCGTAGCTGGGCGGGCTGCTGCCGACCTCGTACTGGTCGGCGGGCCAGAAGCGGGAACTGTCGGGCGTCAGCATTTCGTCCATGACGTGCAGCACGCCGTTTTCGTCCAGGCCGAACTCCAGCTTCGTGTCGGCGATGATGATGCCGCGCTCGCGCGCGTGCCGGGCCGCGAACTTGTAGATCTGCAGCGTCGCCGCGCGGATCTGTTCGGCCAGTTCGGCGCCGACCTGGGCAACCATGGTGTCGAAGCTGATGTTCTGGTCGTGTTCGCCCGGGGCCGCCTTGCTGGACGGCGTGAAGATCGGCTGGGGCAGGCGTTCGGCCTGGCGCAGGCCGTCGGGCAGGCGGATTTCGCAGACCGCGCCGGTGCGCTGGTAGTCCTTCCAGCCGCTGCCGATGAGGTAACCGCGCACGATCGCTTCCACCGGCACCGGCCGCAGCTTCTTGCACACCACCGAACGGCGTGCGTACAGCGCCGAGTCGGTGCCTTCGGGCAGCACCGACGACACCGGTTCGTGGGTAAGGTGGTTGGGCACCAGGTGCGCGGTCTTGTCGAACCAGAAATTGCTGATCTGGCACAACATCTCGCCCTTGCCCGGGATCGGGTCGGGCAGCACCACGTCGAAAGCCGAAAGCCGGTCGCTGGCGACCATCAGCAGGCGCTTGCCCGGCAGTTCGAACACGTCGCGGACCTTGCCGCGGTGGAGCAGGGGCAGGCCGGGAAGCTCGGCGGTATGCAGGGTGGTGGGCACGGGCGTCTCGTAAAACGGGACCGGGCCGGCCATTGTACGTGTCCCGCGGCCCCGTTGCGCGCCCGCACGTGGGGCCGGCTGCTAGAATCGCCGCATGCTCCGACCGACCCTCATCCTGGGCCTGGTGCTGGCCCCGCTGGTGGCCTGTGCCGACGGCCAGAC
>CAZXTV010000307.1:0-2679 GCA_964643705.1 uncultured Arenimonas sp.
GGCCGAACTGCAGGTTGGCCAGGTGTTCGGACTGGCCCTGCAGCTGGCTGCCGTCACGCACCAGCTCGGCGGCCGGGCGCGGCGAACCAGCGCCGGCCAGCGGGAACACCACGTCATTCGGCCCGACGCTCACTTCGGTGTCGGTCCAGGTGTAGTTGAAGGACAGGAACAGGCGACTGTCGCCGAAGACCGCGTTTTCGAAGGGCAGGTCGAAGTACTTCTTGAACTCGGTCTCCAGGCCGTACAGCGTGGCCTCGGGGGCGTTGATGAAGGTCTGCTGGATGGTCGCGCCGGCTTCGTTGACCACCGATTCCACCGGCTTGTCGAGCAGCTTGTAGAAGCCGCCGACGGTCAGGTATTCACCCTCGTTGAAGTACCACTCCCAGCGGACGTCGAAGTTGGTCAGCTCGGTGTCGACCAGGTAAGGGTTGCCGATGAACAGGCGGTCGCTGTCCGGGTCCAGGTACTGCTGGGGCGCCAGCTCGCGGAACTGCGGGCGGGCGATGGTGCGCGAGGCGCCGAAGCGCATCTGCATGTCTTCGCGGAAGTTCCAGGTCACGGTCGCGGCCGGCAGCAGGTAGTCGTTGTCCAGCGGCGCGGCGCTGGTCAGGGGGGTGCTGCCGAACAGGTCGATCGGGGTCACGGTCTGCTTGCCGCTTTCGTAGCGCAGGCCGGCGGTGGCGCGCAGCATCGGCGTGAGCGCGGTTTCCACCTGGAAGTAGATCGCCTGGGTGTCGAGCTCGCCGTCATAGGCGGCGGCGCCGTCGGCACCGGTGGTTTCGCGCAGGCCCAGCAGGCCCGGGCCGATGTTGGGGTTGGACAGCAGGAAGTCGACGCGCTGCATCTGGGCCGCCAGCGGCAGCGAGCCGTCCAGGGCCAGGAAGCGGAACTCGCGCGACCAGGCCGAGCGGTCGTTGTCCGACCAGGCCAGGCCGGCGCTGAACTGCCAGTCGCGGGCGTCGGTGGCCATCAGGTAGCCGAAGTCCACCGCGGCGCTGACGACGGTGTCTTCGACGGCGCTGAAACGGGTGTAGTTCTGTTCCTGCGAGGCGTTGTGCAGGAACACGCCGTCCACCAGGCGGTAGCGGATGCCCTTTTCGTAAGGCGCTTCGCGGGTCGTCTCGGCCCAGGCGGCGCGCCATTCCATGGTGAAATCGCCGTATTCGCCGAAGGCGTGCTTGCCGGCCAGCTGGCTGTTGAGCAGTTCGCGTTCGAACCATTCGGTGTAGTCGTCGCGCACGGTGGCGCCGGCGAGTTCGTCGTTGCCAAAGCGCGTGCGCGCTTCCTTGGTGGTGCTGTGCACGTACAGGTTGGTCCAGCGCAGTTCGTGCTGGTCCCATTCCATGCCAAGGCCCAGCAGGGCATTGACGTTGACGTCGTTCTGGGTCGAGGCGAAGTCGTAGTCGGTGCGCGGCGAGATGACGCCGTTTTCGACGATGCCTTCCTGCTGCACGCCGACGCGGGTCTGCCAGCTGCTGTCGATGCCGGCCACGCCGATCACGCCGAGCCTGCCGTTGCCCAGGTCGAACTTGCGGCCGCCGGCGATCTCGGCGTTGTAGTCGGGGTCGATGCTGTCGTCGCGCTGCATCAGGTTCAGCGGCGCATTCACCAGGCTGCGGCCGATGGCGTCGAGCTGCGCCTGGCTGAAGTTGCCAAGGTCGACGCGGTTGCCGGTGGCGATCGCCTCGCGCAGGGCGCGCGGCATGTCGCGGGTACCGTCGTCGTAACCCAGGAAGTCGGTCTCGGAGCCGTAGTAGGTCAGGCCCGAGGCAAAGGTCGTTTCGGTGTCGCCGCCGGTGCCCACGGACACCGAGAAAAACGGCGCCTCCGGCACGGCAACGGTCTTGAGGTCGATGATGCCGCCGCCGAATTCACCGGGGTAGCGCACCGAGTAGGTTTTCTGAACCACCACGCTGTCCACGATGCTGCTGGGGAACAGGTCCAGCGGGACCACGCGCTGCAGCGGTTCCGGGCTGGGCAGGGACGAGCCGTTGAGCACGGCCGCGGAATAGCGTTCGCCCAGGCCACGCACGTACACGTACTTGCCACCCACCAGGCTCAGGCCGGCAACGCGCGAAAGCGCCTCGGCGGCATTGCCGTCACCGGTGCGCTTGAAGTCTTCGGGCGTCAGCACCGACACGACCTCGGAGGTTTCGAGCAGCGGCTGCGGGATGTATTCGCCCACCACCTCGACTTCGTCGAGTACCGACGGCTGTTCGGCGATTTCATCAAGCTCCGCCTCCGACACGGTCGGGGCGGCGGTCACGTCCTGCGCCAGCAGCAGCTTGGGAGCCAGCAGGGCGGAGATCGCGATGAAAAGCCCGGTGCGGGCGAGCGGGGACTTCAACATTGGGGGCCTCGGGGAAAGTCGGGGTCGGCGCAAGGCCGGGCGGCGGGGGAGTCCCCGCCGCCCGGAAGTGCTCAGCAGGGGTTGGCGGCGCTAAGGCCGCAGGTCCAGCCCTGCCACCAGTTGTCGTTGGCATCGCGGACCGCGCCGATGTAGCTCACCTGGGTGAAGTAGGGGCTGACCGAGGTGAGGTTGGCGAAGGCCGGGACCGCCGATTCGTTGGCACCGTTGACGAAGGTGTTCACGAGGGTGGAGGTGCCGTTGGCGGTGTTGTTGCTGCCGGCGTTGAACAACGCGGCGGCGGCGCCATTGGCGTCGTCGTCGAAGGGCTG
>CAZXTV010000308.1:0-2668 GCA_964643705.1 uncultured Arenimonas sp.
AGGCGGCGCGACGACGGCGCAGCAACTGCACCAGCAACAGCGAGATCGCCGCCGGGGTCATGCCGGGGATGCGCTGCGCCTGGCCCACGGTCTGCGGTCGCACCTGCGCCAGCTTGCCTTGCAGTTCGGCCGACAGGCCGGGGATGTCGCGGTATTCGAAGTCCTCGGGAATCGCGGTGTCTTCGTTGCGGCGCTGGCGTTCGATCTCTTCGGCCTGGCGTTCGAGATAGCCGGAATACTTGGCGGCAATCTCCACCTGCTCGGCGACCTTGGCCTCGTCGACGCCGGGGCCGATGCCCTCGACCTGCATCAAGGCCGCGTAATCGAGTTCGGGACGACGCAGCAGATCGAGCGCACGCGACTCGCGGCCGAGCTCGATCCCGAGCTGGCGCTGCAAGGCTTCGCCCAGGGCATTGCCCGGCGCCGCCCACAGGGCATGCAGGCGCGCGCGCTCGGCTTCAACCGCTTCGGCCTTGCGCGCATAGCGCTGCCAGCGCGCGTCATCGACCAGCCCGAGCTGACGCCCGACCGGCGTCAGCCGCGCATCGGCATTGTCCTCGCGCAGCTGCAGCCGGTACTCGGCGCGGCTGGTGAACATGCGATAGGGCTCGGTGGTGCCGTGGGTGATCAGGTCGTCGATCAGCACGCCGATGTAGGCCTGGTCGCGGCGCGGCGACCATGCGTCCTGCTGCTGCACGAAGCGGGCGGCGTTGAGACCGGCGATCAGCCCCTGCGCCGCCGCCTCCTCGTAACCGGTGGTGCCGTTGATCTGGCCGGCGAAGAACAGGCCGGCCACGGCCTTGGTTTCCAGCGACGCCTTCAGCCCGCGCGGGTCGAAGTAGTCGTATTCGATGGCATAACCCGGGCGCGTGATCACGGCGTTTTCGAAGCCCCGGATCGAACGCACCAGGTCCAGCTGCACCTCGAAGGGCAGCGAGGTGGAGATGCCGTTGGGATAGATCTCGTGGGTGTCCAGGCCCTCGGGCTCGACGAACACCTGGTGCGAGGCCTTGTCGGCGAAACGCACCACCTTGTCTTCGATGCTGGGGCAATAACGCGGGCCGACGCCTTCGATCTCGCCGGCGTACATGGGCGAGCGGTCCAGGCCGCCGCGGATCAGTTCGTGGGTGCGTTCATTGGTGTGCGTGATGAAACACGACACCTGGCGCGGATGCTCGCGCACGCTGCCCAGGAAGGAAAACACCGGGCGCGGGTCATCGCCGGGCTGTTCGTCCATCGCCGAAAAATCCAGGCTGCGGCCATCGATGCGCGGCGGGGTGCCGGTCTTGAGCCGGTCGACCACGAAGGGGCCTTCGCGCAGGCGCTGGGCCAGCGTCGACGCCGGCGCCTCGCCGGCACGGCCGCCCGGATGGTTTTCCAGGCCCACGTGGATGCGACCGGCCAGGAAGGTACCGGCGGTCAGCACCACGGCCGGCGCCCGGAAGTGAAGGCCGGACTGGGTGACGGCGCCACGCACCTGGCCGCCTTCGATGACCAGGTCGTCCACGGCGGCCTGGAACACGGTGAGCCCGGGCTGGTTTTCCACCATGCGCCGGATCGCCGCCTTGTACAGCGCGCGGTCGGCCTGGGCGCGGGTGGCGCGGACGGCCGGACCCTTGCTGGCATTGAGCGTGCGCCACTGGATGCCGGCCTGGTCGGCGGCGCGGGCCATGGCGCCGCCCAGGGCGTCGATTTCGCGCACCAGGTGGCCCTTGCCGATGCCACCGATGGCCGGGTTGCAGCTCATCTGCCCGATCGTCTCGATGCTGTGCGTCAGCAGCAGCGTGCGCGCACCGGCCCGCGCGGCCGCCAGGGCCGCTTCGGTGCCGGCGTGGCCGCCGCCAATGACGATCACTTCATAGCTGAGCATGGTCGGGATCCGGTCGGGGGCCGTGATTATCCGCCGTGGCGGGCGGCGGCGCATCTGTAGCCTGGGTTGGCACGCTTTCTGCTTTAACCCCAAGGCACCTACCGCGGCCAACGCCGGGGGGCGTCGACCAGACTGAACAGGGGCTGGTCAGGCGCGCGGTAGGGATGCCAGGGCCTGGCGCTCCCCGGGGGGGGAGCGCCAGGCCCTTTTTTTTGCGGCTTTGCAGCGGTCCGGCGAATACACGGCACTGCGGAGATAAAGTCGGCGCCCGGCGGGTCTTGGAACAGGGGGAATCCAGGGGACCTGATGCCGGGCGCCGAACAGACGATGCGGGGGCATTCGTTGGCGCGTTGGTCAGAAAGCGACGCGCTGTGTCAGTCGACCATCGCAGGATGCGCCGTGAAGGCGCCCGCTGCAACGGGCCAGGGTCTATTGTTCGTCATCCGTCGAGCGGTTCTGTGACGCCGGTCGCACTTCTGGCGGCGCGGCGCGCTGCTGGGGTGGCGGCGCGGGACGCTCGGCGCGCACCGGCGGTGCCGACGGCTGCGTCGCCCGGGGCGGGGGCGGGGCGCGATCAAAGCCGCGGGGCGCCGGGTGAACGGCGCGGTCAGGCGGCACGGAGACGGGCGTCTTCCGGAATGCGGGATTGTCCTCACGGCGCACCGGGACCGGCCGCTCGTTGAAGCCATCGCTGGTCCGCGGGACCGGCCGCACGACGCCGTCGCCCGGGCGGGTGACCGGCCGCACGATGCCTTCTCCCGGGCGCGGGGCCGGCCGCACGATGCCATCCCCCGGGCG
>CAZXTV010000309.1:0-2664 GCA_964643705.1 uncultured Arenimonas sp.
TCGCTGGTCGTGAAGCCGAGTTCTTCGGTGGTTGCTGCCGGAGCCAGCGCCGCTTCGATAAGCCCCGACGCGCGGTCGAAGTCGTCGGGCAGCGTGGCTTCCAGCGCATCGGCGACCTGCATCGCGCGCGCTTTCATTTCCAGCGCATCCAGGCCGGCAAGCGCCTGGTGTTGAAAACCGCGGCGGTCGAAATCGCGCCAGTGCCGCTGCAGGTGCCCGCCGCAGGCGCGCACCAGGTCGGCGTTGATGAGGTTATTTAAGGGCTCAGGCTTGGCGGTATTTTTTATCTTTCGGTGCGGATTGCGCGGCTAATTAATTCTTGGCCTGGGCCAAAGTCAAAAGATTCGCGGCTCAAGCCGCTCCTACAGGGTGGGAATCAAGAGGCGCGCCAGCAGCTGCATCAGGCTGCGCACGTCGGTGTGGTTGTGGGCCAGCACGCGGCGCAGGTCGGTGGCGGGGCCACCGTTTAGATAGTCGCGCCAGGCGCGCGGGGCTTCGCTGCCGGGCAGGTCGTCTTCGCGCAGCACGCCCAGCAGCTGCCGTTCAACGGTGGCCAGGCGGCAGTTTTCCCACAGGCCGCGGTAGCGGCGGCGCACGGGATGCAGCAGGTCCAGGTGGGCCAGTGGCGCGATCGGGCAGGGAAGGCGCGCCAGGCGGTAGCGCGTTTTGAGCAGCGGCGCGTCGTAGCTTCGGCCGTTGTAGCTGACCAGCACCGTGTCGGGCTCAAGCCAGCGGGCGAAGGTTTCCAGCATGGCGCGCTCGGCGGCCATGGTGGTGGTCATCAGCTGGCGGATGCGCAGCTGCCCGTCCACGCGGTCGGCGGCGCCGATCATGAAGGCACGCGTGCCGGTGCCGCCGGCCAGGCCGGTGGTTTCGGTGTCGAAGCACAGCATCTGTGCCGGGCGGATGGTGTCGAAGTCCTTGGCAAAGCTGGCGTCGATGATGTCCGGCAGCGCCGGCGCTTCGTGGCGGGATTCGAAGTAGCGCAGGCCCGGGGCGATTTCGTTGCCGGGAAGGTGGCGGTCGGGCGGGCGCAGGGGTGCGACAGGCCGTGAGGCTACGCGGGAACGCAGGCCCAGAAGGCGGCGGATGTTCTCGGGTACTTCGGGACGTGGGCGGGACTCGGCAACGCGCGCCCCCTCTCCCATTGCGGGAGAGGGGTTGGGGAGAGGGCTCGCTCTTCCCGCTTCGCGCTGAAGCAGCCGCAGCTTCTGCGCCAGCACCGCACTCATGCCACGGTTCCCAGCAGATCCAACACCCGCGTCGCCAGCGCCCGCGGCGTATTCCCGGTCTTGCCTTCGTCGGCGGCCAGCACCGGGCCGACGCAGGCGGGGCAACCCGCGGCGCAGTCGCAGGCCGCCACCAGTTCCCGCGCTCGCTGCACCAGTTCGGCCTGGCGTCGCCACAGGGGTTCGCTGAGCCCGATGCCGCCCGGGTAGTTGTCGTAGAGGTAAACCGTGGGCGTGAAGCGTTCGGCGGCGTCCGGGCTGCCGGGCTGGCCGTCGGCGCCGCGCAGCTGGCCGCGTCCGCGGCCGTCGGTATGCGCGAACCAGGCGCCGTCACCACTGCCCACGGCCTGGCGCAGGTCGCGGCCTTCGGCCATCACCGCCACCGTGGCGACCACGTGCAGCGCGTAGGCGGCGCCCAGGAACCCATCAAGCGCGTCCTGGCGCGAACGGAAGGCCAGCTCCAGCGCGTCCTGCGGCAGCTGCCACCACAGCGCGGTGGTGTGCATTTCCTGGTCGGGCAGGTTGACCGGACCGTAGCCGATGTTTTCGTGGGTGTAGTAGCGGATCTTCTTGTAGCCGGGAACGCGCCGCACCACGTGCACTTCGCCGTGCTGGGCGCTGCCGTCGCCGGCGCGCACGCCGTCGAAACGCTCCAGCACCTTGAGCTTGGTGTAGTCGATGGCGTCGGTGTAATAGTCGACGTGGGTGCGGGTGACGTAGGCCTTGCGGCCCTCCCAGTCCAGGCGTTCGACCTGGAAGGGCACCGACTGGATCATGTGGATCGCGCCCTCATACAGCGTGAGTGCGGCAGCCGAATAATCCACCTCGGCGATGATCTTCTGCCGGCCATCGGTGCGGTCGACCACCACGAAATTGCCGTCGGCCACCGACCGCAGCGACACCGCATTGGCCGGGTAGCTGTCGGCGATCCAGTCCCAGCGTTCGCCCTCGGCGTGCAGGACGCCGGTTTCGGCCAGCACGTCCAGCCAGGGCGAGGGGTCGAGCGGCCCGTAGGATTCGCCGCGCAGGAAGGGCAGCTCGAAGGCCGCGCAGCGCAGGTGGTCGAGCAGGATCAGCGGCTGGTCGGGCGCGATTCGCGCGTGTTCTGGGTTCGCGGCTTCGAAAAAGCCAGGGTGCCGCACCAGGTACTGGTCCAGCGGATCAGAAGACGCCACCAGCACGCCCAGCGAAGGCTGCTGCCGTCGCCCCGCACGGCCCACGCGCTGCCAGGTGGCCGCCACCGAGCCGGGGTAGCCGTTGAGCACCACGACGTCGAGCGCACCGATGTCCACGCCCAGCTCCAGCGCCGATGTGCTGACGATGCCGTCGACGCTGCCGGCGCGCATGGCGCGTTCGGCCTCGCGGCGTTCGTTGGGCAAATAGCCGCCGCGGTAGGCGCGGATGCGCGGCGGCTTGCGCGGGTCGTGGTCGAAGA
>CAZXTV010000310.1:0-2660 GCA_964643705.1 uncultured Arenimonas sp.
CCCCTGTGGGAGGGACTTCAGTCCCGAATGACGACGCGGGGGAATCGGGACTGAAGTCCCTCCCACCGGGCCAAGCCGCGGCGCCTGCGCTGTGGCTCGCCCTGCTTCTGGCCCTCGCCGGCGGCCTCATCCTCAACCTGATGCCCTGCGTCTTGCCGGTGCTGTCGCTCAAGGCGCTGTCGCTGGCCCAGGGCGGCGGCGACCGCCACAAGGCCCGTTCGCAAGCGCTTTGGTATACCGCCGGCGTGCTGGCCAGCTTCGCCCTGGTCGGCGCCGCGGCGCTGGCGCTGCGCCAGGCCGGCCTGGCCCTGGGCTGGGGTTTCCAGCTGCAGCAGCCGGGCGTGATCACGGCGCTGGCCCTGGTGATGGTGGCCATCGGCCTGTCGCTGTCGGGCGTGGTGGCCTTCGGTGCCACGCTGGCGGGCACCGGCCAGTCGCTGGCGCAGAAGTCCGGCCCGGCCGGCGACTTCTTCACCGGCGTGCTGGCGGTGGTGGTGGCCAGCCCCTGCACCGCGCCCTTCATGGGCTCGGCGCTGGCGTTTGCGTTCGCGGCGTCGCCGGTGGTCGCGATCGGCGTGTTCCTGGCGCTGGGCCTGGGCCTGGCCCTGCCCTTCCTGCTGATCGGCTTCGTGCCGGGGCTGGCGGCCCGCCTGCCCAAACCCGGCGCGTGGATGGAAACCTTCAAGCACCTGCTGGCCTTCCCCATGTACCTGACGGCCGTGTGGCTGCTGTGGGTGCTGGCCAAGCAGCGCGGCGCCGACGCGATCGGCCTGGCGCTGGTCGGCGTGGTCGGCCTGGGCCTGGGCCTGTGGCTGTGGGAAAAGGCGCGCTGGAAAGGCGCGCTGGCCAAGACCCTGGCCGCCCTGGTTATCGCGCTGTCGCTGTGGCCGGTGGTCGCGGTGCAGCGCATGCCGGCGCCGGTGCGGGCCGAAGCGATCACCGAAGGCGCCGTGGAATATTCAGCCCAGCGGCTTGAACAACTGCGCCGCGATGGCCGCGTGGTGTTCGTCAACATGACCGCCGACTGGTGCGTGAGCTGCAAGGCCAACGAACGCACGGTGCTGGGCCGGGACGCCTTCCGCGACGCGCTCGAGGCCGCCGGGGCCGTGTACATGGTCGGCGACTGGACCGACGTCGACCCCGAGATCACCGCCTTCCTGGAGATCCACAAGGCCGTCGGCGTGCCGCTTTACGTGGTCTACCCGCGCCAGGGCGAACCGCGCGTGCTGCCGACCATCCTGACCCAGGGCATCGTCGACGAAGCCCTCGCGGAGGCCGCCCGATGAAGCGCGAGGGCGTGCTCACCTGGAGCGCGATCGTGCTGCTGGGCGGAATCTCCGCCGGCCTGGGCTGGTGGCTGGGGCAGCGCGCCCTGTGGCCGGACGAAAAACCCGCGCCGCCCGGCATGGTGGTCACCGAACCCGGCGAAATGGCCCCGCCGCTGACCCTGCCCGACCTGCGGACCGGCAAGCCGGTGGCCGTCACCGGCCCGGGCCGGACGCGCCTGATCAACTACTGGGCCAGCTGGTGCGGCCCCTGCCGCAAGGAAATGCCTGTGCTGGACGCCTTCTCCCGCCAACAGGGCGGCAATGGCGTCAAGGTGGTCGGCATCGCCCTGGAAAGCCGCGAAGAAGCCCTGGCCTTCCTCAAGGACGTGCCGGTGGCGTTCCAGCTGCTGGTGGAGAACCCCGGGCCGGGCGACAGTTCGGTGCAGCTGGGCAACCGTCGCGGCATCCTGCCCTTCACGGTGCTTGTCGACGCCGAAGGCCGCCTGCTCAAGACCCACTACGGCGCGTTCCCCGATGCGGACTCGGTCCGTGAATGGGCCCGGCCCTGACCCGGCCCCCGGGGCGGCACCTGCCCGGCCGGTAATTCAAACGCCCGTTAACGTCCGCGAAGTCGCGGGGATCGTCTAGACAACGCCCCCGCCCTGCCCCCAGACTGTGTGTCCCTCGGGGAGAGGCATGGCGTGGCGAACATCCTGGTACTGCATGGTCCGAACCTGAACCTGCTCGGCGAACGCGAGCCGGGCATCTATGGCCACGTGCGCCTGGACGATATCGATGCCCGCCTGTCCGCCCGCGCCAGCGAAGCCGGCCACCGCCTCGAAAGCTTCCAGTCCAACGCCGAACACGCGCTGGTGGACCGGGTGCAGGCCGCCCGCGGCGACGGCACCGCCTTCCTGCTGGTGAACCCGGCCGCCTTCACGCACACCTCGGTGGCCCTGCGCGACGCCCTGGCGGCGGTCGCCCTGCCCTTCATCGAAGTCCACCTGTCGAACCCGCATGCGCGCGAACCCTTCCGCCACACCAGCTATTTCACCGACCTGGCGGTCGGGCTGGTCAGCGGATTCGGCGCCGACAGCTACGCCTACGCGCTTGAAGCCGCCATCGCGCGGCTCTGAGCCCACCCCAACCACATCACCAACAAGACGAGGCCGTCATGGACCTTCGCAAGATCAAGAAGCTGATTGACCTGCTCGAGGAATCAAACCTCGCCGAAATCGAAATCAAGGAAGGCGAGGAATCCGTCCGCCTGGCGCGCGTGCCCTCGGGCAGCTATGCCATGGCGCCGGCGCCCGCCCCGCCGGCCCACCACCTCGAGGCCCCGCGCCCGCCCGCCCCGGCCAGCCCGGCCGCGCTGTCGGCCGAGGCCGTGGG
>CAZXTV010000311.1:0-2660 GCA_964643705.1 uncultured Arenimonas sp.
CGCTCGGCACCTGGATCGACTCCTCGGCGGTGGCCAGCTGCGCCAGCGCGCAGGCGTAGCGCACCTTGATCTGCTCGGCTTCCGGCGTCGGCGTGCGCAGCAGGTGGGCGATGTCGTTGGTGACCTGGTCGCCGGCGATCGGCAGCGAGGCGCTGTGGCGGATGGCGCCCTGCACGAACACCGCGATGTCGGTGGTGCCGGCGCCGATGTCCACCAGCACCACGCCCAGTTCCTTTTCGTCGGTGGTCAGCACCGCGGTGCTGGACGCCAGCGAGCTCAGGATCAGGTCGTCGACCTGCAGGCCGCAGCGCTGCACGCACTTCATGACATTGCTGGCCGCCGACTGGGCGCCGGTGACCAGGTGCGCGCGCACCTCCAGGCGTACGCCCGACATGCCGACCGGGTTGCGGATGCCTTCCTGGGAGTTGTCGACGATGTATTCCTGCGGGATGGCGTGCAGGATCTTTTGGTCGGCCGGCACCGCGACCGCCTTGGCGGCCTCGAGCACGCGGTCGAGGTCGGCATAGGTCACTTCGCCGCCGGACACCGGCACGATGCCCGGCGAATTGCGGCACTGGGTGTGGCTGCCGGAAATGGAGGCATACACCGAGCGGATCTCGCAGCCGGCCATCAGCTCGGCCTCCTCGACCGCGCGCTGGATCGACGCGACGGTCGACTCGATGTCGACGACGACGCCGCGCTTCAGGCCGTGCGACGCATGCGAGCCGATGCCGATGACCTCGATTTCCTGGCCCGGCGAGTACTCGCCCACCAGCGCCGTCACCTTCGACGTGCCGATGTCCAGCCCGACGATCAGCGATTTGTCACCCTTGCGATTCATGCTTCAGTCCCTTCATTAGTTCCCCCTCCCCCGCCAAGCGGGGGAGGGCTGGGGAGGGGGCTCTCGACAGCCACGTCCTCCCACGTGATCGCGAACCCATTCGTGTAACGCAGGTCCGCACGCGCCACCCGGCGCGCCGGGTCCTGGCGCAGCTGCGGGAACATCCGCGCGAACCGCGCCAGCCGCGCCTGCGGTTCGCCGCGGCCGGCTTCGATGCGCGTGCCGTCGTCGAGCACCAGCTGCCAGCTGCCGCGGGCGCTGAGCTGCACCTGCTCGACCTTCAGGCCCATCGGCAGGAACAGCGGCCTGGCCAGGCTGTGGAAGGACATCAGTTCGCCGACCCGGTCTTCCGGCCCTTCGAACAGCGGCAGGTCGGCCCCGGCGCCCGGCGTGGCGGCGAACAGCTGGCCTTCCTCGCTGAGCATGCGACCGTCGGCCCAGCGCGCCACCGGGGTGTGTTCGCCCAGGCGCACTTCCAGCCGGTCGGGCCAGCGCTTGCGCACTTCCACGTGTTCGACCCAGGGCAACGCCGCGACGTCGGCGCGAACGCTTTCCAGGTCCACGGCGAAAAAGCCCCGCTGCACGTGCGGCAGCACCGCCTCGCGCACGGCCGCCTCGTCCACCTGCTCGAAAGCGCCGGTCACGGCCAGGCGGCGCATCGGCCAGCGGTCGCCGGCGATCCAGCCGTTGAGCACGGCCACGACCGGCAGGGCGACCAGGCCGATGGCCAGGGTCCAGGCGACAAGGCGCATCAGGGCGCTCATGCGTGGCTGCCCTCCCCGTCCGCCAGGCTGGTTTCAAGCACGCGCCAGCAAAGGTCCTCGAAGGACAGGCCCATTTCCCGGGCCGCCTTGGGCACCAGCGAATGGCTGGTCATGCCCGGCGCGGTGTTGACCTCGAGCAGCCAGTTGTTGCCGGCGGCGTCGCGCATCACGTCCACGCGGCCCCAGCCCCGGCAGCCGACGGCGCGGAAGGCGGCCAGCGCCAGCGTGCGGATGGCGGCTTCGTCGTCGCCGGCCAGGCCCGGGCACAGGTATTGCGTGTCCTCGGCCTGGTACTTGGCGTGGTAGTCGTAATACTCGCCGGCCGGCACGATGCGGATCGACGGCAGCGCCACGTCGCCCAGCACGCCGACCGTGTATTCGCCGCCGGTGACGAGCTGTTCGACCAGCAGCTCGCCCGGGTAATGCGCGGCCAGTTCGACGGCCGCGTCAAGGCCGGCTTCGTCGAAGACGCGGGTGATGCCGACGCTGGAACCTTCGCAGGCGGGCTTGACGATGACCGGCAGGCCCAGCTCGCGCGCGGCGTCCTGCACGGCCGCGCCCTTTTGCAGGCGCACGTAACGCGGCGTCGGCAGGCCCAGGGCCAGCCAGACCTGCTTGGTGCGGATCTTGTCCATCGCCAGCGCCGAACCCAGCACGCCCGAGCCGGTGACCGGCACGCCCAGGGCTTCGCAAAGCCCCTGCAGCACGCCGTCTTCGCCGCCGCCCTTGTTGCCGTGCAGGATGTTGAAGACGCGGTCGAACTTCTTTTCCACCAGCGCCGGCACCAGGGCCGGGATGCCGTCCACCGCGTGGGCATCGACGCCACGCGCGCGCAGGGCTTCAAGCACGTTGCCACCGGAGGCCAGGGACACCTCGCGTTCGGCGCTGCTGCCGCCCATCAGCACGGCCACGCGGCCGAAGCCGGCGGGGTTGGCGAGGCGCGGGGCGGGAAACAGGGTGTTCATGCCTTGGGCTCCCCGTGGATGCCATGCAAGGCCAGGTCGGCGGCCACGGCACCGATGTCACCCGCCCCCATGACCAGCAGCAGGTCGCCG
>CAZXTV010000312.1:0-2653 GCA_964643705.1 uncultured Arenimonas sp.
GCTGCAGGACGTCGAGTACCAGTTCAACCAGCAGGCCGGCAACGGCCACGCCGACGCCATCGAAGTGCGCGGCGAAGAAGGCACGCTCACCGGCGCCAGTTATTCGACCTGCCCGCCGGCCCAGCGCCAGTGGGAGTTCCGCGCCAGCCGCATCGACGTCGACCAGGCCGAAGGCGTGGGCACCGCGCGCAACGCCACCCTGCGGGTCGGCGGCGTGCCGCTGCTGTGGCTGCCCTGGGTGCGTTTCCCCATCGACGATCGCCGCCGCACCGGACTGCTCAGCCCGACCATCGGCCACGATGACCGCAACGGCTTCGAGTACGAACAGCCGATCTACCTGAACCTGGCGCCCCACTACGACGCCACCCTGTCGCCGCGCTGGCTGTCCGACCGCGGCCTGATGCTGGGCGGGCAGTTCCGGTACCTGGGCCCGCGCGACGCCAGCGGCGAAATCGAGGGCACCTGGCTGCCCGACGACGACCTCGCCCGCCGCGACCGCGGCCTGCTGCGCTGGCGCCACGACGACCCGCTGGGCCGGCACTGGAACTTCCGCGCCGACATCAACCACGTCAGCGACGAGGATTATTTCGCCGACTTCGGCGATTCGCTGCCCGATTCGACGGTCACCCTGCTCCAGAGCTCGCTGGGCCTGTACGGCCGCGGCCGCGGCTGGGACGCCAGCCTGCAGGTCGAAAGCTGGCAGGTCGCCAGTCCGCTGCTGCCTGATTCCGCCGCCCCCTACCGGCGACTGCCGGAAGCGCGCCTGCGCTGGTCCAGGCCCTTCGCTCCCTGGATCGAAGCCGGGATCGACGCCGAGGCCGTGCGTTTTGAATCGCAGTTCCGCGACGGCGGCAACCGCCTCGACCTCACGCCCTGGGTACAGCTGCCCTTCGGCGGCGCGGCCTGGTTCGCCACCCCGCGCCTGGCCTGGCGCTACACCGCTTATTCGCTCGACCAGGGGCTGGTGCCGCCTGGTGGCGACGACAACCCCGACCGCAGCCTGCCGGTGATGAGCCTGGACATGGGCGCCTTCTTCGAACGCGGGTTCACGTTCGGCGACGGCAACTACCTGCAGACCCTGGAACCGCGGCTGTTCTACCTGAACGTGCCCTACCGCGACCAGGACCACCTGCCGCTGTTCGACACCCGCCCGCTGACCTTTTCCTGGCCCGGCCTGTTCCGGGACAATCGCTTCGCCGGGGCCGACCGGGTCGGTGATGCCGACCAGGTCACCCTGGCGGTCACCAGCCGCGTGCTGGACACCGGCAACGGCCGCGAGCTGCTGAGCGTCGGCCTGGGCCGCATCCACTATTTCGACCCGCCGCGCGTCACGATGCCCGGTGGCCCGCTGCTTTCGGACGAAGGTTCGGCCTGGGTCGCCGAGGCCAGCCTGTCCCCGACCGACCGCTGGTCCGTGGGCCTGGCCCACCAGTGGGATCCGGACGGCGATCGCACCGACCTGTCGGCCGTGCGCAGCCAGTGGCGCTTCGGCGAACGCGGCCTGGTCAACGCCGCCTACCGCTACCGGCCCGGCCTGGTCGAACAGGCCGACCTGTCCTTCGTGCTGCCCGTGCGCGAGCAGTGGACCCTGCTGGGCCGCTGGAACTACTCGCTGCGCGAGCGCCAGAGCCTGGAAGCCATGGCCGGCATCGAATGGAAGAGCTGCTGCGTCGCCGTGCGGGTCCTGGGCCGCCGTTACCTGCGCGAATTCAGCAACCAGCAGAACACCGGCATCTATCTTGAGATCGAACTCAATGGCGTCGGAAGCTTCGGCCGCGACACGGCCCGCCTGCTTGATGATGCTATTCTTGGCTATTCCCGTTGATACCCGTGGCGCCGGAGCCGCAGACTGCATGAACAACGCTTTCGCCCCCGTCCTGGCCGCCCTGCTGGCCCTGTCCACCGCCTTCGTGCCCGGCCTTGTCGCCGCCCAGGCCACCACGCCGATCGACTCGATCGCGGCCGTGGTCGACGAGGACGTCATCCTGCGCAGCGAGCTCGACCGCGCCGTTGCCAACATCACCGCCCAGTACGCCAACCAGCCCGGCCAGCTGCCGCCGCGCGACGTGCTCGAGCGCCAGGTGCTCGACCGCCTGGTGCTGGCCCGCCTGCAGCTGGCGCGCGCCCGCGACTCCGGCATCCGCATCAGCGACGGCGAACTGGCCCAGGCCATCGAATCGGTGGCCTCGCGCAACCGCATGACCCAGGACCAGCTGCGCGCCCGCCTGGTCCAGGACGGCCTGAGCTACGAAGAATTCCGCGACAGCCTGCGCGACGAAATGCTGATCGAACGCCTGCGCCAGCGTTACGTGCAGAGCCGCGTGCAGGTCAGCGAGGCCGAAATCGACCAGCTGCTGGCCGTGCGCGAAATCGGCGGCCCGGAAGTGCGCCTGGCCAACATCATCGTCGCCCTGCCCGACGGCGCCACCGCCGATGAAGTGGCCACGGCCCAGAAGAAAGCGGCCGACATCAAGAGCGTCGTCGAGCGCGGCGAGCTCGACTTCGCCGCCGCGGCCATCCGCTTCTCCGACGCGCCCAATGCGCTCGAGGGCGGCGACATCGGCTGGCGCGCGCTCGACGCGATCCCGCCCGCCTTCGTCGGCCTTATCCAGCAGCTGCAGCCGGGCCAGATTTCCGAGCCCGTGCGTGGCCC
>CAZXTV010000313.1:0-2616 GCA_964643705.1 uncultured Arenimonas sp.
GCCGGGTCTGGAGCGAACCGTCGACTATGGTGACTTCACTATCCTTTCGCAGACGCTCTACTGGCTGTTGTCGAAGCTGCACGCACTGTTCGGCAACTGGGGCTGGGCCATCATTGGCTTGGTCGTGTTGATCAAGCTGGCGTTCTTCAAGTTGTCCGAAGCCCAGTACAAGAGCTTCGCCAAGATGCGAGCGGTGCAGCCGCGCATTGAAGCCTTGAAGGAGCGCTACGGCGACGACAAGCAGAAGTTCCAGATGGCGATGATGGAGCTCTACAAGAAAGAGAAGATCAACCCGATCGGCGGCTGCCTGCCGATCCTGGTGACCATCCCCGTCTTCATCGCGCTTTACTGGATGCTGCTCGAGTCGGTGGAAATGCGCCACGCGCCGTGGATCGGCTGGATCCAGAACCTGACCGCGCCGGACCCGTATTTCATCCTGCCGGCGATCAACCTGGTGGTGCTGTACCTCACCCAGAAGATGACGCCGACTCCGGGCATGGACCCGATGCAGAAGAAGATGATGACGGCCATGCCGCTTGTCTTCGGCGTGATGCTGGCGTTCTTCCCGTCGGGCCTGGTGCTTTACTGGTGCACCAACGGCATCCTGGGCCTGGCCCAGCAGTGGCTCATCACCAAGCGCCACGGCACCAAGCCCACGCCCGCTCCGGCCAAATAGTTTTTGGACGCGGATCAGAGCGGATGATCCCGGATAAAAGCGGATACAGCAGAAACAAGTGATCAGGGAGGGGCCTCTGCGGCCCCTCCCTTTTTTATGTCCTTTGATTTATCCGCCCTTATCCGCCTTAATCCGCTCTGATCCGCGTACTGAAACGAACCCCCATGACCCAGCGCGAGACGATTGCGGCGATTGCGACGGCGGCCGGTGCCGCCGGCGTCGGCATCGTCCGGCTCAGCGGGCCGGGTTGCCGGGTCATCGGCGCGACCCTGCTGGGTCGGCCACCCCAGTCGCGGCACGCGCATTACCTTCGGTTCCGCGACGGCGACGGGGAGGTCATCGACGATGGCCTGCTGCTGTTCTTCCCGGGCCCGCAGTCCTACACCGGCGAGGACGTGCTGGAGCTGCAGGGCCACGGCAGCCCTCTGCTGCTGGCCAGGCTGCTGCGCCGCTGCCTGGGCCTGGGTGCACGCCACGCGCGACCCGGCGAATTCACCGAACGCGCCTTCCTCGAGGGCCGGCTCGACCTCGCCCAGGCCGAGGCGGTGGCCGACCTGGTCAGCGCCGGCAGCGAAGCCGCGCTGCGCGCCGCCCGTCGCTCGCTGGACGGCGAATTTTCGCGTCGGGTCGAAGCGGTCGTCGACGGCCTGGTCGCCCTGCGGGTCTGGATCGAGGCGGCGCTGGATTTCCCGGAAGAGGAAGTCGACTTCCTGGCGGCGCCGGAACTGCAGGAACGCCTGCGAGGCGTGGCCGGCGACCTCGACCGGCTGCGCGCCGACGCCGGGCGCGGCAAGCGCCTGCTCGACGGCCTGCACGTGGTCATTGCCGGCGCCCCCAATGCCGGCAAGTCGTCCCTGCTCAATGCCCTGGCCGGCGAAGAACGCGCCATCGTGACCGACATCGCCGGCACCACCCGCGACCTGTTGCGCGAACGCATCATGATCGACGGCATCGAGCTGACCCTGGTCGATACCGCCGGCCTGCGCGAAGCACCCGACCAGATCGAACGCGAAGGCATCCGGCGCGCCCGGGCCGAACTCGAACGGGCCGACCTGGTGCTGGCCGTGCTCGACGACCAGGCGGCCGGCGGCCCGCGCCTGGACCTGCCTGCCGGCGTGCCGGTGCTGTGGCTGCACAACAAGGCCGACCTCAGCGGCGCCCCGATCCACGCCGAACGCCACGACGACGGCGAACACCTCTGGCTGTCGGCCCGCACCGGACACGGACTTGATGGCCTGCGCGACCGGCTGCGCGAAGCGGCCGGGCAGGGCGAGGGCAGCGAAGGTGCCTTCAGCGCCCGGGCCCGCCACCTCGAAGCCATGGACCGCGCCGCCCTGGCGCTGGCCCAGGGCGCCAAACAGCTGCACCACGGCGCCGGCGAGCTGGCGGCCGAGGAACTGCGCCGTGCCCAGGACGCCCTGGGCGAAATCACCGGCCGGGTGGATGCGGATGCCCTGCTGGGGCGGATCTTCGCGGACTTCTGCATCGGCAAGTAGGGGCCGGGCGGCCCCCGGGGCCAAGCCAATCCGTGACGCCGATCGCAGCCCGTAACGATTTCGCCTTGACAAACCGGCCAAACTCTTATGTGCTGAACGTCATGGTTTGTTAACTTTTCAGGGGAAAACCTCAATGACCGCGTCCACGCCCGCTTCCTCCCGCGCCTTGCGCTGGGGCATCGCCCTGGCCCTCGGCCTGAGCCTCGCCGCCTGTTCCAAGGACGAGGCGGAACCGGATGCGGCGGCGGGCAAGGCGCCGGCCGCCGCGCAACCCGCCGGCCCCAGCGCCGAGGAAGTCGCCGCCCAGGAGGCCCAGCAGGCCGCCGAGGCCGCCCTGGCCAACCTGAGCGTGGACGAGCTGCGCAGCCGCGGTTCCCAGGCCCTGCGCGAACAGCGCCTGTACGCCCCGGCGGGCGACAACGCCATGGAGTACTACCTGGCCCT
>CAZXTV010000314.1:0-2614 GCA_964643705.1 uncultured Arenimonas sp.
AGGCTCTTGCCCGACGCCGTGGGCGTGACCACGACGTAGTTCTTGCCCGCCTGCGCCGCGTCCCATGCCTGGGCCTGGTGGCTGTAGAGCTGGCCAATGCCGCGCGCGCGCAGCGCCGCCGCCAGGGCCGGCGGCAGGTCTTCGGGCAGCGGCGCGTAGCGCCCTTCGCGCGCGGGCTGGATGAAATGGCCGGTGACCCGGTCGGCGTACTTGGCCTGGAGCCGGCTGGCCAGCTGCCGCGGGTCGCGCACCCGCGGTGCCAGCGGCGAGTCTTCCGGCGGCGGCGCCCGTGACCCATCGGCGAGGGCGAGGTCGCGGGCGTCGTGGCGGGCAAGGGCGTTGGCGGGCATGGGCGTGTCGACGGGGCGAGGGGCAGCCATTAGCCGCCGCGGCCGTCTCATTACGTGAGACAGGACACCGGCGTAGGCTTGACCCACGTCAACGCCACCCCGCGCCGCGCGCGTAGGGTGGTTCCATCCCCTGCCGCCTCCCGAGGAGCCTGGCCATGATCCGCGACCTGTTCGTTTTCCTCCAGGGCACGCCCGCCGATGTCGCGGCGCTGGACGCCGCGATTGCCTTGGCCCAGGCCCATGACGCCCACGTCGCGGCCCTGGCCGTGGCGCATGCACCGGTGCCCTTCGCCAGCGAGTGGGGCGTTACCGCGGTGGGCCTGGACCAGGCCGGCTTCGACGCCCTGCGCAAGGCCGCCGAGGCCGCCGCCGCAAGCGCCCGGCAAAAACTGGAGGCGGCCGGCGTCGCCCATGAAGTGCGGGTGGCCGATTCACCCCTGGCCTGGCCCGAGGAAGTGGCCGCGCTGCACGCCCGCCACGCCGACCTGTGCGTCTTCGGCGGGCCGGCGCCCGACGCGCCCGGTTCGCGGTTCGGCACCAGCTTCGATGCCCTGCTGATGCATTCGGGCCGGCCGGTCCTGCTGGTGCCCGACGGCGTGAAGCTGATGGTGCCGCCGCGCCGGGTGGTGATCGCCTGGCAGCCGCGCCGGGAAGCCAGCCGCGCGGTTCACGACGCGCTGCCCTGGCTGCCGCGCGACGCACGGGTGGACGTGCTGGTGGTCAACCCGCAGTCCACGGCGCTCGGTTATGGCGAAGTCCCGGGTTCGGACATCGCGCGCCACCTGGCGCGCCACGGCTGCCAGGCCAAGGTGGTGCAAGTCGATCGCGGCGGCGCCAGCACCGGCCAGGCCATCCTGGACCACGCCAAGGCCAGCGTCGCCGACCTGGTGGTGATGGGCGGCTTCAGCCATTCGCGCTGGCGCGAGCAGGTTTTCGGCGGGGTCACCCGGACGGTGCTCGAAGGCACGCGCACGCCGGTGTTGTTCTCGCACTGAGCCGCGGCTTCAGCTGGCCGCGACCCGGTTGCGGCCACTGGCCTTGGCCGCGTACAGCTGGCGGTCGGCGACGCGTACCAGCGACGCGGAATCAAGCCCAGGGTCGTAACTCTTGGCCAGGCCGGCGCTTACGGTCACCACGCCCAGCGGGCTGGCCGGATGGTCGATGCCCGCCGCGACGATTTCCTCCAGGATGCGTCGCAGGATACGTTCGGCGTGCGGCACCGCCGCCGACGTGAACACCAGCGCGAACTCCTCGCCACCGTAGCGGTAGCAGCGCACGTCGCGCCGCACCTGTCCGGCCAGCACGTCGGCGACCCGGCGCAGCGCCTGGTCACCGGCTTCGTGGCCCAGGGTGTCGTTGTAGGGTTTGAAGTAGTCCACGTCCAGCATGCCCAGCGCCAGGCCCGACAAGGGTTCGGGATGCGCCAGCAGCTGCGCCAGGTCGGCGTCGAAGGCGCGGCGGTTGGGCAGCGCGGTCAGGCTGTCGGTGCGGGTCATGTGCTCGAGCCGGCTGTTGGCTTCGGCCAGTTCGCGGGTGCGGACCTTGACGGTGCCTTCGAGTTCGACCTGCCGCTGCTCCACCTGCCTGGCAAGCTCCCGGAAGCTGCGCGACAGGCTGCCGATCTCGTTTTCCTGGGCCAGCGGGAGGTCGGCGACCGCGGCTTCGGTCTGTTCGCCGCGCGCGATGCGGTCGGCGGCATCGCGCAGCCGGCGCACAGGCTGGCTGACCCGCCGGCTGAGCACCGTGCCCACCACCACCAGCAGGATCAGCTGCAGCACCAGGCCCAGGGCCAGCATGATCGCCGCGCCACGGTGCGCCGCGCCCGCCACCTGTTGTGCCGGGTAGAGCGTGGCCAGCCGCCAGTCCGGGCCGTCCACCCGGGAAAACACCACATAGGCGCCGCTGGGCGCGTCCTGCATGACGTGGTGGGGATGCGATTCCGAGAAGTGCTGCTGGGCCATGCGGTGGATGCGGGCGGGAAGCGGGTCGTCGAGGGCATCGACGTGCAGCTTGCCGCGGGCCTGGTCGTTTTCGGCCAGGGCGCCCAGGCCGGCGATCAGGTGCCCGTCGGCGCTGAGCAGGAGCGTGCGCGAGCCGGCCAACCGGCTTCGCCCCAGGCGCTCCATGATGTCCTCGAGCAGGATGTCGTGGCTGGCATTGACCAGGTGGCGGCCGCCGTCGTCGTCCACGGGCAGCTGCACCGTCACGGCCCACTGGCGCGCGGTGATGTCGAAATACAGGTTCGACCAGCGCATCTCGCGGGC
>CAZXTV010000315.1:0-2607 GCA_964643705.1 uncultured Arenimonas sp.
CGTGGTCCTTGCCGCCCAGGCTTTTCAGGCGGTCCATCAGGAAGAACACCCGCACCAGGTTGTGCGCGGTCGGCGTCCCGGCCAGCTTCACCACCGACTTCGCCTCGGCCTTGAGCGCCGCGTGCACGCCCAGCCCGCCGCTGCGGCGCCAGGTTTCGATCAGCGCGTAGGGCGCCGGGTAGTGTTCCTTGCGCGCCTTGCGGGCGACCTGCTTGCGCATCTGCGGGGCGAGGATGGCGCGGGCCAGGCCGGTGTTGGTGGCCCAGGCCAGGAAACGCTGCTTGAACGGGCGCTTGGTGCCTCGTTGGGCAAGCTTCACGGCTTCGTCCAGCAGCAGGGCCGGCTCGACGACCTTGTCGACCAGGCCCATGGCCTTGGCCGCGGACGCCGACAGGCTGCGGCCGGTCAGCATCAGGTCCATGGCCGCGGGGGCGCCGACCAGGCGCGGCGCGCGTACGCTGCCGCCCCAGCCGGGATAGATGCCCAGCTTGATCTCGGGCAGGCCGATGCGGGTTTTTTCGTCGCGGCTGGCGACGCGGTAGCGGCAGGCCAGGGCGATCTCGGTGCCGCCGCCCATGCAGTGGCCGTGGATGGCCGCGACGGTGGGGCAGCGAAGTTCTGCCAGCTTCTGGAACACCAGCTGGCCGTGCCGGATCCAGGCTTCGATCTGGCCCTTGGCGGCGATCTCTTCGAAGCCCTTGATGTCGGCGCCGGGAATGAATCCCGCCGGCTTCCCGGAAATGATGACCACGCCCTTGGGCGGTTCCAGCGCGATGCGCTCGAGCATGGCCTCGAGTTCGTCGAGCACGGCGCGGCTGAGCGCGTTGACGTTCTGGTCGGCGCGATTGAGCGTCAGCACCAGGATGCCGTCGGCGCGTGGGTCGGCCTGCCAATGGGCGAGGCGAAGTCCGTCGAACATGGCGGGCTCCATACGTGGGAGTAGGGAAGGAAGCCCGTATCATCCCGGTGAGACCCCGGGGGGTCAATGTCGGCCAGCGGGCCGGCGGAACTTTCCCGGGCCACGGATGTCAATGAAGCGGCCCGGATGGCCGCAGGAGCAGCGGCCCGGATGGGCGACAACGAACAGGACCTGGCCCTCGTCAAGCGTGTTCAGGCAGGCGACAACACGGCGTTCGACCTCCTGGTGCGCAAGTACCAGCACCGGATCGGCGCCGTCGTGTACCGCTTCGTGCCCGACCACGCCGAGGTCCAGGACATTGCCCAGGAGGCCTTCATCCGCGCCTATCGCGCGATGGCGGGCTTCCGTGGCGACGCCCAGTTCTATACCTGGCTCTACCGGATCGCCGTGAATACCGCCAAGAACCACCTCGCCGCCGCCAAGCGCCGCCCGCCCACCGCCGACATCGCCGCGGAAGACGCCGAACACCACGCCGGCGCCGGCCGGCTGCACGACCACGACACGCCCGAGCACCAGCTGCTGCGCGGGGAGATCGAGCAGACGGTGACCGACACCGTGGCCGCGCTGCCCGAGGAACTGCGGCAGGCGATCACCCTGCGCGAAGTCGACGGCCTGAGCTACGAAGAAATCGCCCAGCTGATGCAGTGCCCGATCGGCACCGTGCGATCCCGCATTTTCCGCGCCCGCGAGGCCATCGACGCCCGTTTGCGCCCCCTGATGGACACAGAGCGAGTCCGCCCATGACCCCGCCCGACCAGAAACTGCTCGAAGACCTCTGCGCCTGGATCGACGGCGAATTGCCGCCCGACCAGGCCCGCTTCCTGGAACGCCGCATCGCCGGCGACCCGGCGCTGCAGGCGCAGGTCGAACGCTGGCACCTGGCCTCGGCCAGCCTGCGCGGACAGCCGCTGCGGCTGATGCCCGCGGACCTGGCCGAACGGGTGGCGGTGGCGGTTCGTGCCGAACCAGCCCCCCGCCGGCGCCATTCCTGGTCCTGGGCGGCGGGCATCGCGGCGGCGGTGCTGGGCCTGGCGCTGCTGCCCGGGCTGGTCGGCCAGGGCGGGGCGCCCGGCCTGCCGCCGGCCCCGGAACTGGCCCGCAGCCAGGCGCCGGTGCGACCGATCCCGCTGGACGTGCCGGCCACCCGCGTGTCCCCGGTGCCGCGCCCGGACATCCGTGAACTGGCCGGGGGCCTGGCGGGTGAACCGGCCGCGCAGCCGTGGCCGCGCTCGCCGCTCGAGCAGGGCGATCGCGCCATGGAGGCTTACCTGGTGCGCCACAACGCGCTGATGGCCTCCGATGGCCTGGGCGGCTTCATGCCTTATGTCGATGTCGTCGCGCACGGGGAAGCCGGCGCCGGCGACGAGGACGGCGAACAAGACCGCCAGTGAAACGATTCCTGCTGACCGCCGGCCTGCTGCTGCTTGCGCCCGCCGCGCTGGCGACGACGGACGCGGCCGCCTGGCTGGCCCGGGTCGGGCCCGCGCTGCGCGGCCTGGACTACCAGGGCACCCTGGTGGTGGTGGCAGGCGGGCGGGTGGACACCCTGCGGGTTTTCCACCGCGTCGACGAGGGCCGCGAGCGCGAGCGTCTGGTTGCGCTCAGCGGCCCGCCGCGTGAAGTCATCCGCGACGGCAGCCGGGTGATGTGCATCGGCACCGGCGACGCGCCGGCGGCTTATGACATGG
>CAZXTV010000316.1:0-2607 GCA_964643705.1 uncultured Arenimonas sp.
GATGGCGCTGATGAGCGCCGACAACGACCCGGCCGCCGAACGCGACGGCGACTACCGCTTCACCATGCCCCAGGCCATCCCCAGCTATCTGATGGCCATCGCCGCCGGCGACCTGGTGTTCAAGCCGATCTCCGAACGCGCCGGTGTCTGGGCCGAACCGCAGGTGGTGGACCGCGCGGTGAAGGAGTTCGACGACACCGAGAAGATGATCCAGGTCACCGAGTCGCTGTACGGCCCCTACCGCTGGGGCCGCTACGACCTGCTGATCCTGCCGCCCTCGTTCCCGTTCGGCGGCATGGAAAACCCGCGGCTCAGTTTCATCACGCCGACCGTCATCGTCGGCGACAAGTCGCTGGTGTCGCTGATCGCGCACGAGCTGGCGCATTCGTGGTCGGGCAACCTGGTCACCAATGCCACCTGGAAGGACATGTGGCTCAACGAAGGCTTCACCAGCTACGTCGAGAACCGCATCGTCGAAGAACTGTTCGGCAAGGCCCGCGCCGACATGGAGTTCACGATCAGCCGCAACGGGCTGCGCGAGGAGCTGAAGGACGTGCCCGAGGCGCAGCAGGTGCTGATGCTGCCGGCGCGCGAAGGCTCCGACCCGGAAGAAGCCCTGGGCGCGGTGGCCTACGACAAGGGCGCCTGGTTCCTGCAGTTCCTGGAACAGCGTTTTGGCCGCGAAAGTTTCGACCCCTTCCTGCGCGCCTGGTTCGACCAGCACGCCTTCCAGTCGGCAACCAGCGAACAGTTCCTGGCCTTCCTTGAAACCGAGCTGATGGCCAAAAAGCCCGATGCCGTCACCCGCGAGGAAGTGATGGCCTGGATGACCGCGCCGGGCATTCCGGAATTCGCGCCCAGCATCGAATCGCCGCGTTTCGCCGCCGTCGACGCCGCCCGCGCCGACTGGCTGGAAAGCCGCGAAGCCGCCCGCGACCTGCCCACCGCCGAGTGGACCACGCAGGAATGGGTGTATTTCCTCGAAGGCATGCCCGCTTCGCTCGAGCCCGGGCAGATGGTCGAACTCGACCAGGCCTTCCGCTTCACCGGCACGTCCAACGGCGAACTGGCCCAGCGCTGGTACCCGCTGTCCGAACGCAGCCAGTACTTCGAGGCGCGACCGGCGATGTCGCTGTTCCTGCGCAAGATCGGCCGCCGCAAGCTGATCATGCCGACCTACGAAGCCCTGGTGGCCAGTGAAGAAGGCCTGGCCTTCGCCACGCAGGTTTATGCGATGTCCAAGGCCGGTTACCACCCGATCACCCGCGGCTCGGTCGAGTCGGTGCTGGCCAAGGCCCGCCAGGCCGCGGACGCAGGAACGCAATGACGGCCGACCGACCGGCGAGCTCGCGCAACAAGCTGCTGCTGGCCGGCGCCCTGGGTGTCACCATCGGCGCGCTGGGCATTGCCGCCAGTGCGCCCGAACGCCTGCTGCAGGCCGAATTCGCGCGCCAGCGCTGGCTGGCGGGGGCCGACCCGCTGGACTTCGACGTAGCCGGCCATCGCTGGGCCACCGTGGCCTCCGGCCCGCGTGACGCGCCGCTGCTCGTGCTGGTACATGGTTTCACCGGCAGCAAGGAAAACTGGCTGCCGGTGATGCGCGAGCTTTCGCGCACGCACCGCGTCATCGCCGTGGACCTGCCGGGCTGGGGCGAAAGTGACCGCCTCGCCGGCGCCGACTATGGCCCGGTGGCACAGGCCGCGCGGCTGGCGGCCTTCATCAAGGCGCTGCCGCAGGCGCCGGAACTGGTGGTCGGGCATTCCATGGGCGGGCAGATCGTCGGCCTGTTGGCGGCGCGCCACCCCGAAGCTGCGCCGCGCATCGTGCTGATGTCCTCGGCCGGCGTGCGCTACGAAGAAAACGCCTTCGCCAACGCGGTGCTGGCGGGCGACAACCCTTTCCAGGTGACCAACCGCGCCGAACTCAAGCGCTACCTGGGCATCGTCTTCGCCGACCCGCCCTTCGTGCCCTGGCCCGCCAGTGAAGCCCTGGTGCGCCGGCGCCGCGCGGACGTGGATTTCGAACAGAGCGTGCTCGACGGCATCGGCCGCGGCCCGGACGCGTTCGCGCTGGAAGCCGAGCTGGGCAACATCAGCGCGCCGACCCTGCTGCTGTGGTGCCGCCAGGACAAGGTGATCGACATCAGCGCCGCCGAGGTCTTCGCCCGCGGCCTGCCCGAAAGCCGCACGGTCATCCTCAGCGGCTGCGGCCACATGCCGATGATGGCCCAGCCCAAGAACGTCGCCGAAGCCCTCCGCGGTTTCCTGTAGGAGCGCCTTCAGGCCCGATGGGCGGCCTTTTTCGTTCACTGCCGGACAATCACTCGCCAGCGCGCGACTCGTCACGGGCGGCCTTGAAGGCATTGCCTTCCACGTAGTTCGGCCAGGCTTCGTTGCCCGCCAGTTCGCGGCCGACGCCGTACAGCGCATTGAGGTCCTGCACGACGCCGCGCAGGTCCCAGTTCGGGTCGAACTCGTCGGCGGCCTTGTGGTAAGCCACGGTCTGGTAGTTGGCCTGGATCTCGCGGCCGTACTCCTTGCCCTTCTCGACGTGGTCGATGCCGCCCTTGGCATACAGGGCCGGCACGCCGTACTTGGCGAAGCTGA
>CAZXTV010000317.1:0-378 GCA_964643705.1 uncultured Arenimonas sp.
GGGGCGCAGCCGCCGGCCCCCGCAGGCCGCGCGGGCCAGCAGCGCGCGCACGGCGGCGGGCACGTCGTCGCCGGAGGCCGCCGCCGCGCCCACCTGCACGCAGGGCAGCAGGCCACGGTGGCCGGGCGCGGGACTGTCGGGTGCATCCAGGCGGCGGCCGTTGTCGCCGCGCCACAGCGAACACTCGGCCGACCAGTCGTTCCAGTCGAAGCCCGCGTGTTCGCCGAAGGTCCAGGCGCTTGCGTCGGCATCGGCACCCAGCGGCCAGCGCCCGTCCAGCGGCG
Organism: uncultured Arenimonas sp.; assembly: GCA_964643705.1. Lineage (GTDB taxonomy): Bacteria > Pseudomonadota > Gammaproteobacteria > Xanthomonadales > Xanthomonadaceae > Arenimonas. The sequence continues at coordinate 285 of CAZXTV010000317.1, forward strand.
ACAGCACGTCCCAGTCGCCGTCGCGCCAGGCGGCAAACAGGCGTTCCCACGCGGTTTCGTCCAGCACCACGCCTTCGCGCAGCAGCAGCACGTC
>CAZXTV010000317.1:388-2606 GCA_964643705.1 uncultured Arenimonas sp.
CCCGCGCGCAGCTCCCCGACCTCCGACTGGCCGAGCAGCAGCACGTCCCGCCCCGGGTGCTGCTCGCGGGCACGCGCCAGCGCCTGCGCCGGCGAGTCGGCCCAGCGGCACGTGACCGGTCGGGAAGGGGCGTCCATGCGGGGTGTTCAGTCTCGGGTGGGATCGGGGCAATCGCGGCCTGCTAGACTCGCCGCACCCCGGGATTATCCATGTCCGTGCCCCGAAGCGCTTCCCCCAAAACCTCAGGCTCCCCTCCTGCCCGCTCCCGCTGGCGCACCTGGCTCTTCAGGGGCGTGCTGCTCGCGCTCGGCTTGGCCGTGGGCGTGGGCGTGCCCCTGTTCTACGTGCTCGACAAGCGCGTGCGCGCCGAATTCGAAGCCCTGGTCTGGCAGGTCCCGACCCGCGTTTACGCCCGCCCGCTGGCCCTGGCACCGGGCACGCGCCTGGACGCCGAGACCCTGCTGCTGGAGCTTTCCGCGGCGGGATATCGCGAAGACGGCGGCGAGCTGTCCGGCACCTGGACGCGCGAGGGCAAACGTTTCGACATCGCCAGCCGCCCCTTCACCGACATCGGGGGTCCGGTGCCGGCGCGCCAGCTGTCGGTGGTGATCGATGGCGGCCGCGTCGCCGCGGTGACCGACCGCAGGTCCGGCAAGCCGGTCGAAGACGCCCGCCTGGACCCGGCGCGCATCGCCACGCTGTACGGCGACGTCACCGAAGAGCGCCGGCTGGTGCAGCTGCAGGACGTGCCCTCGCTGCTGGTCACCGGCCTGCAGGCGGTCGAGGACCGCAACTTCAAGCACCACCACGGCATCGACCCCTGGGGCATCCTGCGCGCGGCCTGGGTGAATACCCGCGAGGGCGAGATCGAGCAGGGCGCCAGCACGCTGACCCAGCAGCTGGTGCGCAACCTGTTCCTCAGCCGCGAGGTGGCCTGGACCCGCAAGATCAAGGAAGCCAGCTACTCGATCATCATCGAGGCGCGTTACGACAAGCAGCGCATCCTGGAGGCCTATTTCAACGAGGTCTACCTGGGCCAGCACGGCAACCAGGCCATCCACGGCATCGCCGCGGGCGCCGAGTTCTGGTTCGGCCGCGACTTGTCGGCGCTGCGCACCCAGGACATGGCCCTGCTGGTGGGCATGATCCAGGGCCCGTCCGTGTACGACCCGCGGCGCCGGCCGGAAGCGGCGAAAAAACGCCGCGACCTGGTGATCGCCGTCTGGCGCGATACCGGCCTGATCAGCGCCGGCGAAGCGGAAAAGGCGATGGCGTCGACGCTGGGCGTCAGCGCGCGCCCGGGCGTGGCCTCGAACCGCAACCCCGCCTTCATGGACCTGGTGCGCCGCCAGCTGGCGCGCGACTACCCCGCCGACGCGCTGCGCGGGGCCGGGCTGGTGGTGGTCACGACCCTGTCGCCTTCGGCCCAGCTGCGCGCCGAGAAGGCCGTCACCGGCACGCTCGACCAGGTGCAGCGCAAGGACGGCCCGGCCCTGCAGGCGGGACTGGTGCTTACCGACACGCAAAGCGGCGAAGTGCTGGCCATGGTCGGCAACCGCGACACCGACCAGCCGGGCTTCAACCGTGCGCTCGAGGCGCAGCGGCCGGTGGGTTCGCTGCTCAAGCCGCTGGTTTACCTGCTGGCGCTGGCGCAGCCCGACCGCTGGTCGCTGGGCACGCCGGTGGACGATGCGCCGGTGAACCTGGTGCTGCCCAACGGCAAGCGCTGGAACCCTGAAAATTCCGACGGCCGCAGCCATGGCCGCGTCAGCCTGGCCGACGCGCTGGTGCATTCGTACAACCAGGCGACGGTGCGCGTGGGCATGGACGTCGGCCCCGAACGCCTGGCCGAACTGCTCAAGGTGCTCGCGGGCCTGCGCGCTGAGCCCAATCCGTCGCTCATCCTGGGTTCGGTCGACCTCAGCCCGTTTTCGATGACCCAGGTCTACCAGTTCCTGGCGTCCGGCGGCGAAATCCAGCCGCTGCGCGCGGTGCGCGGCGTGCTCGATGCAAAGGGGCAGGCGGTCAGCGAATACGACTTCAAGGCGGCGCCGGCGCAGGACGGCGACGCGATCGCCGCGCGCCTGGTCACGCTGGCGCTGCAGGACACGGTGACCCGCGGCACCGCCAGCCAGCTGGTGCGCGATGGCCTGGGCCACCTCAAGGCGGCCGGCAAGACCGGCACCAGCAACGACAGCCGCGACAGCTGGTTCGCCGG
>CAZXTV010000318.1:0-2603 GCA_964643705.1 uncultured Arenimonas sp.
AAGCAGGCCGCCTACCGGCGCGCCATCGAACGCCACCCGACCTCGCGCTGGGAAGGTTTCGTCGCCGAGTGCGGCCGCATCGACCGCAGCGCCAAGGGGCGCGGCGATGGCGATCCCTGGCTGCAGCTCGAGCGCCTGCTGGTCGCGATCGCCGACGGCCGGGCCCGCGGCCTGCTGGCCTCATGAGCCTGCGCGTGCTCTACGGTGGCACCTTCGATCCGGTGCACGCCGGCCACCTGGCGGTGGCTCGCGCCGCGCGCGACACCCTGGGGGCCGCCATACACCTGGTGCCGGCAGCGATCCCGCCGCACCGGGGCCCGACCGCGGCCAGCGCCGGTGATCGCGCCGACCTGCTTGGGCTGGCGGTCATGGGCGAGCCGGGCCTGGCGGTTGATACCCGCGAACTGCGCCGTGAAGGGCCGTCCTACACCGTCGACACGCTGCGGCAGGCGCGCGCCGAGTTCGGCCCGCAGGCGCCGCTGGCCTGGCTGGTGGGCGCCGATGCCTTCCGCGGCCTGGCCAGCTGGCACGACTGGCGGGCGCTGTTCGACCTGGCCCACTTCGTGATCGCCGTGCGGCCCGGGCACGGCCTGGACGAACTGCCCGAAACCCTGTCGGCGGCCTGCACCGGTCGCTGGGCCGGGCAGGCCGGCGCGGTGTCGGAAACCCCCGCGGGCCGCCTTTTCAGGCTGGACCTGCCGCTGCATCCGGCCGCGTCCAGCGAACTGCGCCGGCGCCTGGCGGCCGGCGAAGACCCCGGCGACTGGCTGCCCCCTGCAGTGGCCGCGGAAATCGCCCGCCGCGGCCTGTACCGGGCGGCTTAAGCTGGCCGGGCGTATAATCTGCACCCGAATTCACCCAACGAGCCGCCCTTGACCACACAAGCCCACGTCATCAAGACCCGGATGCCCGACCCGGCCCCTTCGCCGGAAGCCCTGCTCGAACAGGTCCACGCCGCGCTCGAGGAAATGAAGGCCAAGGACGCCGTCGAAATCGACGTTCGTGGCAAGACCAGCATCGCCGACTACCTGGTGGTCGTCTCCGGTACGTCCACCCGGCACGTCAAGTCGGTGGCCGACGAGGTGGTGAAGTTTTCCAAGAAGTGCGGCGTCATGCCGCTGGGCGTGGAAGGCGAGCGCGAGGCCGAATGGGTGCTGGTCGACCTGGGCGACGTCATCGTGCACGTCATGCTGCCGCGCGTGCGCGAGTTCTACGCGCTCGAACGCCTCTGGACCGTCGGCGACCAGCCGCCCGAAGAACCGCTGCCTGACGACGCCGGTTCGGCGTAAGTCGGTTTTAGTACGCGGATCAAAGCGGAAGAAGGCGGATAGGAGCGGATGGAAATGATCATTCTTAGGTCCGCTCTTATCCGCCTTTTTCCGCGTAAATCCGCGTACAAACCACTGAATCCCGGTCGCCGATGAAGGCGCGGCTGGTTGCGGTGGGTGAGAACCCGCCCGGGTGGGTGGCGGAGGGGTTCGGGGAGTACCAGAAGCGGCTATCGCACTGGTTGCCGCTCGACCTGGTCGAAGTAGCGCCGGGCATGCGCGGCAAGGGCCGCGACGCCGCGCGTGCGATGGCCGACGAGGGCGGGCGCGTACAGGCCGCCCTGCCGCGAAATGCCTGGGTGGTCGCGCTCGACGGCCGCGGCAAGGCCCATAGCTCCGAAGACCTCGCCCAGCGCCTGGAACACTGGCGCCAGCAGGGCCGCGACCTGGTTTTCCTGGTCGGCGGCCCCGAGGGCCACGCCCCCGAGGTGCTGGCGGCGGCCGATGAACGCTGGTCGCTGGGCCCGCTGACCCTGCCACACATGCTGGTGCGGCTGGTGCTGGCGGAACAGCTGTACCGCGCCTGCAGCCTGCTGGCCAACCATCCCTACCACCGGGCCTGACCAGCTATCCTTGGGCGATGCTCTACCTCGCCTCGCAATCACCGCGCCGCCGCGAACTGCTCGCCCAGCTGGGCCTGGAATTTGGCCTGCTTGAGGTCGACGTGCCCGAGCAGCGCGAACCCGGCGAGCCGCCGGCCGCCTACGTCAGCCGCGTCGCCCGCGAAAAAGCCGGCGCCGGCCTGCTGCAGGTGGTCGGCAACAAGGGTGCCGTGGTCCTGGGCGCCGACACCGAAGTCGTGCTCGACGACGAAGTCTTCGGCAAACCCGCCGACGCCGCCGACGCCGCCCGCATGCTGCGCCGCCTGTCCGGACGCGCACACGATTGCATCTCGACGGTGTGGGTGCTCAGCGCCGGCCGCGAGCTGCACGCCGCCTGCGTCACCCAGGTGCGCTTCGAAAAACTCACCGACGCCCGCATCGACGCCTACATCGCCACCGGCGAATGTTTCGGCAAGGCCGGTGCCTACGCCATCCAGGGCCGCGCCGCGGCCTTCGTGGCCCATCTTTCCGGCAGCCACTCCGGCGTGATGGGCCTGCCCTTGCACGAAACCGCGCGACTGCTGCGCGATTTCGGCCTCATGGACTGAGGAGCGACCCGTGTCGGAAGAAATCCTGGTCAACGTAACGCCGCGCGAAACCCGCGTGGCGGTGGTTGAAAACGGCATGCTGCAGGAACTGCACATCGAACGCGCCTCGCGCCGGGGCGTGGTCG
>CAZXTV010000319.1:0-2597 GCA_964643705.1 uncultured Arenimonas sp.
GTGACCCACGATCGCCGCCTGGCGCGGCGACTGGATCGGACCCTGGAACTGACCCAGGGACAGCTGCGACCCGCCACCGGGGACTGAGGTGCCGGGCCAGCGCGCCCCGGCGCCGGCGCCCTTCGGGCCTGGGGTCGCGGCCGCCCTGCTGGCGGGCGTGCTGTGGGTGCAGGGCCTGGCCAGCCTGCCCGGAACGGGCTTGGTCCTGGCCTGGGGGGTTTGCGGACTGTGGCTGTGGCGGTCGCCCTCGCGCTGGCGCTGGCTGGGAGCCGGCCTGGTCGGCATCAGCCTCGCGTGCGCCCACGGTGCCCATTCGCTGTCCCTTCGCCTGCCGGACGCCCTGGCCGGCGAGGTGCTGCAGGTCCGTGGCCATGTCACCGGCCTGCCCGAGGCAGGCGAGGGGGCCTGGCGTTTCGGCTTCACCGTCGAACAGGGCGAAGGGGCCGCCGCTGCGCTGGCAGGTCGCCGACTGCAGCTGGGCTGGTATGCGCGCCCGGGCGAAAGCCTGGCGCCCATCCAGGCCGGCAGCCAGTGGCAGCTGGCGGTGCGCCTGCGGCCCCCGCGCGGCGTGGTCAATCCGGGCGGCTTCGACTTTGAACGCCGGGCCCTGGAGCTTCGGCTCGCTGCTACCGGCTACGTCATCGCCGGCGATTCCGCGGGGCCATCGGCCGCGGGACAGGCCCTTGATCGCCAGCGCGAGGCGCTGTCCGCGGCGATCGCCCGCGCCGTGCCCGACACCCGGTCCCGCTTCGTGCAGGCCCTGGCGCTGGGCGACACCCGCGGCCTGGACGACCACGACTGGACAGTGCTGCGCGCGACGGGCCTGACCCACCTGATCGCGATTTCCGGCTTCCACGTTGGCCTGGTCGCAGGCTTCGGGGCGCTGTTGGGCCAGGGACTGTGGCGCGCCTTCCCGGCGCTGGCACGGCGCTGGCCACGCCCCGTGGGCACGGCGCTGCTGGCCCTGGCCCTGTCCCTGGCCTACACCGCGCTGGCCGGTTTTGCGCTGCCGACCGTGCGAACGGCATTGATGATCGCCGTGGTGGTGTTGGCGCGGATCCTGCGCCGGCCCCAGGGCGACGGGCAGTCCCTGGCGCTGGCCACCATCGCCGTGCTGCTGGTGGATCCCCTGGCGGTGCTGTCCCCGGGTTTCTGGCTCAGCTACCTCGGCGTGGCCTGGCTGCTGTGGTGCCTGCCCAAGGCCCCGGGCCAGGGCGCCTGGCGCCCCTTCGTCGGCAGCCAGGCGGTGGCGATGCTGGGGCTGCTGCCGATCGGCGCCTGGTTCTTCAGCCAGGCCTCGCTGCCGGGCCCGGTGGTGAACCTGGTCGGCATCCCCTGGATCAGCCTGGGCGTGGTGCCACTGGCCCTGCTGGGCCTGCTGCTGCATCGGGTCCATGAGGGCGCCGCCGCTTTCGCCTGGCAGGCCGCGGCCGTCCTGATGGACTGGCTGTGGCAGGGCCTGGAATGGGTGGCGCGCTGGCCGGCGGCCCTGTCCTGGCTGCCCGAGCCGACCCCGGCCAGCCTGGCCCTGGCCCTGCTCGGCGCCTTCTGGGTGCTGCTGCCGCGTGGCATTCCGGGCAAGCCACTGGCCGCGCTGCTCCTGCTGCCGTTGTTGTGGCCCGCGACAGCCCGGCCCGGGCCGGGCGAGGTCGACCTGCTGATGGTGGACGTGGGGCAAGGGCTGGCGCTGGCCGTCGTGACCCACAGGCACGTGATGCTCTACGACGCCGGTCCGGCGCCACCGCGCGGCATGGACTTCGGCGAAGCCGCGGTGCTGCCTGCGCTTCGCGCCCATGGCGTCCGCCGGATCGATGCCCTGGTGCTGAGCCACGGCGACAACGACCACGCCGGCGGCGCCGACGCCGTGCGCGCCGGCCTGCCGGTGCGCCGGACCTTCGCGTCCCAGGCGTGGGCGCGGCCCGGCATGGCGTCCTGCCTGGCCGGGCAGGGCTGGCAGTGGGACGGGGTGAGCTTCACCTGGCTGCACCCGACGCCGTTTTTCCCCTACCTGCGCAACGACAGCAGCTGCGTGCTGCGCATCGAAGCCGCCGGCGCAAGCGCGCTGCTTCCCGGCGACATCGGGCGGCACGTGGAAGCGCGGCTGGCGAAGCTGCCGCCCGGCCAGGTGCGCAGCGAGGTGCTGGTGGTTCCGCACCATGGCAGCGATACGTCGTCGAGCCTGGACTTCCTGGCGGCCGTGCGACCCAGGCTGGGGCTGCTGCCGGTGGGCCACGACAACCGCTTCGGGTTGCCCAGGCAGATCGTGCTCGATCGTTACGAGCGCTACGGCACCGACCTGCTCGACAGCGCATCCCTGGGCGCCGTGCACATCCGCCTGGGGCATGACGGCGTGCGCGTGCTCGAACGCCTGCGGATCGACCGCCCGCGCTACTGGCGCCATGCCCCGGCTGGCGGCACAGGCTATGCTATCGGCGACCCCCCAACGGCAAAGGTGAGGCGTGCTGGAACTGATCAAGGCAGGCGGCTGGGTGATGGCGCCGATCATCGCGCTGGCGGTGTTGGCGCTGGCCATCATCCTGGAGCGTTTCTGGAGCCTTCGGCGCAAGGAAGTACTGCCCGACGGCCTGGGCGAGGAA
>CAZXTV010000320.1:0-2594 GCA_964643705.1 uncultured Arenimonas sp.
AGCGGGCAGTGCCGCCAGGCCAAGGGCCAGCAGGCCAAACTGGAAAATCCGTGCCTTCATGCCCTTGCTCCCGATGCCACGGCGCGCTGGTGCAGCCGGGTGATGGCGTCCAGCGCCGAGTTGACCGCGCCTTCCTGCCACGCCGGCTGGTACGAGGCGTGTTCGCCCGCCAGCACGATGCGGCCGTCGAAGGCGCACAGGTTGGCGTAGTGCTGTCCACGCAGGGCCTCGGTCCACAGCGCGAAGCAGCCCATCGCGCTGGGCACGCGATGCCAGGACACCGCCACGCCGTTGTCGAATTCCCGCGGGTACTGCGGATGCAGGCGGCTGCCCTGTTGCACCGCCTGCTCGATGCGCTGCGCCGGGGACATGGCGTTGAAGCGGTCGGCATCGTGTCCCCAGACATAGCCGCCCAGCAGCACCGCCTTGCCCGGCGACTGGTAGCCATGGCTGGGGTAACCGATGGTGCCAATGGGCTGGGACGTGTAGCTGATGCCGCCGTAGATGTGTTCGTCCTCTTCCCAGAAGCGTCGCTTGAACTGCAGGCCCACCTTGGTGGAACCGGCGTACGGGATCGCGCCGATGGCATCGGCCATCGGCCGGCCGACGTTCATCGGGATCTGGCCCAGGATCGAAAGCGGGATCGTGCACACGCACCAGTCGGCGCGGGCGGTCTGCGGGCTTCCGGGCGCCGAGGCGTCTTCGTAGGTGGCGGTGACGCCGCGCTCGTCCTGGCGGATGTCGACCACCTTGGCGCGGTAGCGGATGACGTCCCCGAGCTCGCGCCCGAATGCCCTGGCGATGGCGTCCATGCCGCCGACCGGCTGCATCAGCGTGCTCTGCATGTCGTACAGCTCGCCCAGCGGCAGGAAACCCCATAGCCCGGACTGCAGGACATCGGCAGGCTTGAGCGGCTTGGAGAACACCGGCGCGCCCGCCGGCCCGCCGCCCGGTTCCCTGGCGTAACCGCGGCGGTCGTTGCTTTCATGGCCGCCGGTGTAGGCGTAGTCCTTGTCCAGTGCGCCCCACCACTGAAGCGATGCGAGCAGCATTTCCTGGTCCTCGGCGGTCACCGGCATGTCCAGGGCGCCGCCGCGGGTCGCCTTGGCCAGCAGTTCGGCAACCTGGCCCTGGTAGTCGGCCTTGATGGTGCGCAGGCGCTGCGGTTTGCCGCCGAAGGCCACGGGGTCGTGCAGCAGGGCGTTGTAGTTCACCTGGACGAAGTTCTCCAGCGCCACGCCAAGCCGCCGGCAGTAGCCGAGGATGCCGTGGTGGTGGTGCGGCAAACGCCAGGGCCCGGGGTTGATGTACTGGCCGGGCGCGAAGCCGCAGTCCTGGGTGTCGCCGCCGAGTTCGGTGTAGCTGTCGCCGCCGCGCAGCGTCCATACGCGGCCGCCGGGGCGGTCGTTGAACTCCAGCACCTGCACGCGGTAGCCGGCGTTGCGCAGCTCCAGCGCGGCCACCATGCCGGCGATGCCGGCGCCCAGCACCAGCACCGATGCCCCGCGCGGGGCGCTGCCGAGTGTCGGGAAACCCCTGAAGCTGCTTTCGGCGGCGAAGCCCAGGCTGGTCATCGCCTGGTACATCACCGCGCTGCCGCCGGCCAGGCCGATCAGGCGAAGCAGTTGCCGCCGGGACATCGTTCCGGGGTTGGCCGGGAGCTGACGGGGGTCCGAAGTCATCGCGCAGCTCCAGGGGTATTTCCAAACAGCCAACGCGTTGTGGCTGGCGGGTCGGCCAAACCCCACAACAAGGCCAAAAATTGCTTTCGGGCCGTCGGTTTTCCCTCCCAAGGGCCTGCTCCCGGGCGTAGGGTCTGCTGCGGGACATTCCCGTCCCGTCCACCACCAGGGGAACACCATGAAGACGATCTGCAAGCTGCTGGCCATGTCGCTGCTGCTGTCCGCGGCGTCCGCGTGGGCCCAGCTCAAGCCGTACACCGACTATGAGCCGAGCCAGGAGGTCACGCACATCACGACCATCCGGGTCCACGCCAACATGATCGACGATTACCTTGAAGGCATCCGGGAAACCTGGGTTGCCTCGAACAAGGTTGCCAAGGAACTGGGGCACATCAAGGGCTACAGGGTCTGGGTCACGGAGCTGCCCAATTCGGGCGACTTCAACATCGTGCTGGCGGTGGACTACGCCAGGGGCGAAGACATGCAGCCTTCCAAGGAACGCTACGACGCATTCATGAAGGCCTGGGGAAAGGCCAACGAGGCCAGGACCCGCGAGCTGGTCAAGAACTACCCGGCGATGCGTGAAATCACCGGCGAATACACGATGCGCCAGATCACGTTCAAGTAGATCGTCCTGCACGGGCCTGGCGTCCCTGGTTGACCGGGGGTGCCAGGCTTCGTCGCCCGGCCGGACTCAGGCATGGGCCCTTCGCGTGAACCGCCGGGTGAAGGTTTCCATGGCCGCGAACGCCGCCGGGATCACCACCAGGCTGAGCAGGGTAGAAGTGGCCAGGCCGCCGATGACGGCGATCGCCATCGGCTGGCGGAAGGCGGCGTCGGCGCCCAGGCCCAGGGCGATCGGGGTCATGCCGGCGGTCATGGCGATGGTGGTCATGATCACCGGGCGCGCGC
>CAZXTV010000321.1:0-2582 GCA_964643705.1 uncultured Arenimonas sp.
ACGACTACCTGAGCAAGGACACCAGCCTGCCGCAGCTCACCGCGCGCATCCACGCGCTGTTCCGGCGCCTGGACTCGCTGGCCGCGCCGCGGGCGAAGGAACAGGTGTTCCGGCTGCGCGGGCTTACCCTGGAACTCGAGCGCATGCGCGTGACCTGGAACGAACGCGACGTCGCGCTCACCGTGACCGAATTCTGGATGGTGCACGCGATGGTGCGTTACCCCGGCCACGTGAAAACACGCGAGCAGCTGATGCGCGAAGCCCAGGTGGTCGTAGACGACGCCACGATCACCTCGCACATCAAGCGCATCCGCCGGAAGTTCCAGGCGCTCGACCCGGCCTTCGACGACATCGACACCGTGCACGGCGCCGGCTACCGCTGGCGCGCCTGACCACGCCATGAGCCTGCGCGCGAAACTGCTGCTGGTGGCGCTGTCCATCCTGGCCCTGCCCTGGGCGGGCTGGCAGTTCGTGCGGCAGATGGAAACCCTGCTGCGCCAGGGCCAGGAACAGGCCCTGCTGGCGTCCGCCGAAGCCCTGGCACGCGGCGTCGCGGTGCGCCCGGGTGGGTTGCCGGCGGCGGGCGAAAGCTGGTTCGTGCATGCGCTGGACTTCGCGCCGCGGCTCGACGGCGAAGCGTCCGACTGGCGCGGGGCGACGGCCGTTCCGCTGGCGTTCGGCGCGCCGCGGCCCTGGGTGCGCGTGGCCGCCGGCCGCGCCAGCGAACGGCTCCACCTTTGGATTTCCGTGGACGACGCCAGCGTGCAGCGCGGCGAAGCCCACTGGCCGAGCGACCTGGATTTCGATCGCGTGGACCTGCGGCTGCTTGGTCGCGGCGGCGAACTGGTGCTGCGCCTGGCCAACGCCAACCCTGGCGAGCTGCGCGTGGCCGGCGAGGATGGCCTGCCGCCACCGGTGCGCGTGGAAGGGGCCTGGCGCGAACGCGAGGGCGGTTATGACGTCGAGCTGGCCCTGCCGCAGGACTTCAGCGTGCGCGCCATTGGCCTGCAGGTGCAGGACGTGGATCCGCGCGGCGGCATCCGCAGGGCCGGCACCCTCGACGTCAATGGCCAGGACCGGCCGGCGCCCCTGCACGGTTTCCTTGGCTCGCTCGAACCGGTGCTGCAGGCCCTGGCCCCCGAAGGCATGCGTGTGCGCGTGGCCGATCGCGACGGCTGGGTGCTGGCCCGCGCCGGTGAACTGCGCGCCGATCAATCCGAGCAGGATATCCTGCCCTGGCGGCGCGGCCTGTACCGCACCCTGCTGTTCCGCGACGTCACTGCGACCGCAGACGAACCGCAGGCGGCACGCCGGCTGGTGCGCGCCGAAGTCGCACGGGCCGCTGCCGGCATGCCCGCCGTCGCCTGGCGCCGCGATCCCGCCGGCGCCCGCCTGCTGCTGTCGGCCGCGGTTCCGCTGGAAGTCGCCGGGCAGGTGCGGGGCGTGGTGCTGATCGAACGGTCCAACTCCGAAGTGCTGTTGCTCACCGACCAGGCGTTCTCCGGCCTGCTGGGCGTCAGCCTGGTCGCCTTCCTGGCCTCGGGCGGCATCATCCTGCTGTTCGCCACGCGCCTGGGCCAGCGCATCCGCCGGCTGCGCGACGCCGCCGAGCTTGCGCTGGACCGTGAAGGCCGGGTGACGCCCTTCCCGCGCACCCGCGCCCGCGACGAGATCGGCGATCTCTCGCGCAGCTTCGCCCGCTTGCTGGACCAGGTCGCGGCCTATACCGATTACCTGCGTTCGCTGTCGGGCAAGCTCTCGCACGAGCTCAATACGCCCCTGGCCATAGTCCGGACCTCGCTCGACAACCTCGACGATGCCCGGCTCGACCCGCAGGCGCGGGTGGTGGTGGCGCGCGCCCGCGACGGCGTCGAGCGCATGGGACAGCTGGTGCGGACCATGAGCGAAGTCACCCGTATCGAACACGCCATCGAAGCCGCCGAGGCCGAAGACCTGGACCTGCACGCGCTGCTGCAGGGCTGCGCCGAGGCCTACGGCGCCCTGCTGGCGCCGCGAAGCCTGCAGCTGGAGCTGCCGGCCGGCCCGCTGCCGCTGCGCGCGGCGCCCGAACTGCTGGTGCAGGCCCTGGACAAGCTGGTGGACAACGCCCGCGGTTTCACCCCCGAATCGGGCTGGGTGCGCTTGTCGGCGGCCCGCGAGGACGGCGGCGTGCGCATCGCCCTGGCCAACCAGGGGCCGCTGCTGCCCGGGTCCATGCACGGCCGCCTGTTCGATTCGCTGGTCAGCCTGCGCGACAAGGGCCAGCGCAGCGAAGGCGCCGCCCACCTGGGCCTGGGCCTGTACGTGGTGCGCCTGGTCGCCGACCTGCACCGCGGGCATGCCGAGGCGCGCAACCTGCCGGCCGGCGACGGCGTCGAATTCGTCCTGCACCTGCGCGGCATGCCCGCCGTCTTGTAGGAGCGCCTTCAGGCGCGAATCTTCCCTTTGCCGCAGGCAAGGGCTTCGCGCCTGAAGGCGCTCCTACAGGGGTCGGTGGATATACTGGGGTTTGCCCAAGACGGACGCACTGCGTGATTTCCGCCGAACAGTTCCAGTCCTTTGCCGACGCTGGCCACAACCGG
>CAZXTV010000322.1:0-966 GCA_964643705.1 uncultured Arenimonas sp.
GGCCCAGCGGGGTCCAGGTGTAGAGGCCGGCGGCCAGCTTGCGGATCATGCCGGCACGCAGCATCAGCTGGTGGCTGACGACCTCGGCGTCGGCGGGGGTTTCCTTGCTGGTGCTGAGGTGGAACTGGGAAAGGCGCATGCGGGGACCGGGCCACGAATCGGGTCTGCCATTGTAGCGGCAGCCGGCCCCCTGGGCCGCGCTTACTCGTCCTTTTCGGCGGGGCAGTAGGCGACGACCTGCCGCTTGGCCTGCTCGAGCTCCTGGCTCCGCTCCTCGGCGGTGAGGTCCTGCATCACCCCGTCGCCGTCCTTGTCGTGCTGCAGGAGCTGGCCGGATTCAAGCAGTTGCACGTTTTCCCGGCCGCGTTCGCAGGCCAGTTCGATGTCGGTCTTTTCCACCGCCTGCGGTTCGGTGCCGGTGGGGACCGGGGTACGGGTGCCGACCGTCTGGGCCTTGGCCCCTTCGATTTCGAGCTGGGAGTAGACGTTTTCGCCCGCGGCCCCCTTGGACTTGTAGACCGTGGTCTTTTCGTCGGCATGGGCCAGGCCCGCGCACAGGGTGGCGGCAAGGAAGATCGGAAGGGCGAGGCGGTTCATGTCGGAACTCCGGGGCGATCGTGCGAACGTGATACCACCGCCGACCTGCCCCCGCAAGGCGAGGCTATGGGCAGCCGGGGCGAGCCGCTACACTGCCAGTCATGGACCTGAACGAAGAACCCGGCGCCACGCGCGGCCGCGGCATCTACCTGCTGCCCAACCTGCTGACCACCGGCGGCCTGTTCGCGGGCTTTTACGCCATTCTGGCGGCAGCCAGCGGCAACTTCGAAAACGCCTGCATCGCGGTGTTCGTGGCCGGCCTGTTCGACGGCATCGACGGCCGGGTGGCCCGGCTGACCGGGACGACCAGCGAATTCGGGGTGCAGTACGACTCCCTGGCCGACCTGGTCAGCGTCGGCATGGCGCCCT
>CAZXTV010000322.1:976-2578 GCA_964643705.1 uncultured Arenimonas sp.
GGGAGGGCGCTCCCCCGTTGCCGCTGCCGCCCCGCCTGCGGCGCCCGCTGCGGCCGACAGCGCCTTGCCGGCACCGGCAGTCTTGCCGGCCGGAGACGCTTGCGCTGGCGTATCCAACTGCACGGCCAGCGGCCCGGTGCTGGCCAAGGTGGGTTGGGCAGCTGCCTTTCTTTATGCGGCGTGCGCCGCCCTGCGCCTGGCCCGCTTCAATACCCAGGTCGGGTCGACCGACAAGCGCTGGTTCATCGGCCTGGCCAGCCCGGCGGCGGCGGGTTTCGTGGTGTCCTTCGTGTGGGCGATGAACACCTTCGGCTACAGCGGCCAGGGCCTGCGCTGGCTGGCGCTGACGGTGACGGTGGTTGCCGGCCTGCTGATGGTCAGCCGCATCCGCTTCTACAGCTTCAAGGGCCTGCCCAAGGGCGACCGCGTGCCGTTTTTCGTCATGGCGCTGGTGGTGGTGACCATTGCGGTGCTGTTCATCGCCCAGGCCAAGGGCCTGTTCGCGCTGGCGTTGCTGTACGTGCTGTCGGGGCCGGCCTGGTGGCTGTGGCTGAAGTTCAAGCGTCGGCAGGCCGCGGCGTGAACTGGAGTGCCGACCAGCAGGTGCTGCTTGGTGCGATGGGCTACGTGCTCTACCGCCACGGCGAGCCGGCGCCCGTGCCCGCCGCGCAGGCGCCAGAGGGCCAGGCACTGCCCGAGGGTCCGCTGCTGCAGGCGATTCGCCGCGCGGCGCGAAGCGACGACGTTTGCGGGCTGGCCTTGCCCCCCTACGAAAAACTGCGCGCCAACGCGTCGGTCAAACGCGCATTCTGGGCCCGGCTGCGGGCGGCCCGGCGTTCGCGCTGATCCAGGATGAACGCGCGTCCTTCCGACGCCTGCCAGGTGCGACCGATGAAACAGGTCGACGTGGAGGCGGTGTCGGCGATCGAAAAGCGCGCCTATCCGTTCCCGTGGTCACCGGGGATCTTCCGTGACTGCCTGCGCGCGGGCCACCACTGCTGGGTGCTGGAATCGCCGGCGGTGATGCTGGGTTATGGCGTGCTGAGCGCGGCGGCGGGCGAGGCGCACCTGCTCAACCTGTGCATCGCGCCGGAGCACCAGGGCCACGGCCATGGCCGGCGCCTGCTGGCGCGCATGATCGACCTGGCGCGCTGGAACCGGGCGGCGCAGGTGTTCCTGGAAGTGCGTCCGTCGAACCCGCGGGCGATCGCGCTGTACCGCGAATACGGATTCAACGAGATCGGCCTGCGCCCGAACTACTACCCGGCTGCGAAGGGCCGGGAAGACGCGATCGTGATGGCGATGGAATTGCTGCCGCCCGAGCCGGGTTGATAGGGTGATGCGGCGCTACGGCTCGGCGCTGGTCACGGCGGACCCGGCCGTTTCGTCGGTGTATTCCTCGTCCGGCCCGAGCACGCGATAGCCGCGCGCCTCGAGCGTCGCCAGGACGCCGTCATCGGCCAGGAGCCAGGCGATCGGCACCTCGCCCACCGTCATGCGGCGTTCGGCGAGCGCGCTTTCTGCAGCGTCGACCCACCGGGCCTGCCTCTGCGCGAGCAGGTCGTCGATGCCCCGCTGCTGCAGCACCGGGGAATTCACCAC
>CAZXTV010000323.1:0-2569 GCA_964643705.1 uncultured Arenimonas sp.
GGTGGCCGACGCGGCCGCCGCCGAAGCCTCGGGAACGCTCACCCTGGAGGGCCAGGTCGCGGCAGGCAAGGCGCTGTTCGCCGGCACCTGCTCCACCTGCCACGGCGTCGAAGGTGCCGGCATGCCGGGCGTGTTCCCGCCGCTGGCCAAGTCCGACTGGATGACCCGTCCGCACGACGAACTGGCCTCCATCGTGCTCAACGGCCTGTCCGGCCCGATCAAGGTCAACGGCCAGGACTACAACTCGGTGATGCCGCCGATGAGCCAGCTGACCGACGACGAGGTCGCCAACATCCTCACCTACATGCTCAACAGCTGGGGCAACCCGGGTGGCCAGGTCAGCAAGGAAGACGTGGCCAAGGTCCGTGCCGGCACCGAACGCGGTGAAGGCGCGGCGCACTGAGCATGAAAACGGCCTGTGCCCTGCTGCTGGCCCTGCTCCCCCTGCCCGGCGTCGCCGCCGGGCAGGACTGGGCCCGGCTGCCGGGCGGCGAATTCAGCTCGGTGCTGCGCTACGAAGACACCAATGGCGTGCTGAAAGTCGCGCCCTTCGAGCTCCAGCGCCGGCCGGTCACCAACGCCCGGTTCCTGGACTTCGTCCGCAGCCACTCCGACTGGCAGCGCGGCAAGGCCCCGGAACTGTTCGCCGAAGCGCGCTACCTGCAGCACTGGGCGGGCCCCACCGACCTGGGCGAGGCGGGTCCGGCCCAGCCTGTGGTCAATGTCAGCTGGTTTGCCGCCCAGGCCTATTGCGAAGCCCAGGGTGCGCGGCTGCCGACCTGGACCGAGTGGGAATTCGCGGCGGCGGCCGATGAAACCCGGGCCGACGCCCGCAAGGATCCGGCCTGGCGCGAACGCATCCTGGCCTGGTATTCCCGGCCTTCGAACCAGGGCCTGGCCGATGTCGGCCAGGGCCCTGCCGACGTCAACGGCGTGCAGGACCTGCACGGCCTGGTCTGGGAATGGGTGGACGACTACGCCGCCATGCTGGTTTCGGCAGACAACCGCGACCAGGGCGACCCGGACAAGCTGCAGTTCTGCGGCGCCGGCGCCCTTTCCATGGACGACCGCGAAAACTATGCCGTGCTGATGCGCGTGGCCATGCTTTCGGCCCTGCAGGCCGAGGACACCACCGGTAACCTCGGTTTCCGCTGCGCGCGCGACATCAAGGAAGCCCCACGATGAAAACCTGGACCTTCACACTGGGCCTGCTGCTGGCCCTGGCCGCCGGCGCCCCGATGGCGGCCCCCGCCGACCTGCCCGGCGATTCCATCTACCGCCTGGTCGACACCTATACCGACCAGGCCGGGCGCGACTTCAGCCTCGCCCAGGGCCGCGGCAAGGTGCGCGTGGCGGCGATGTTCTATACCTCCTGCCGCTACGTCTGCCCGCTGATCATCGACAGCGCCAAGGGCGTCGAACACGCCCTCACCCCCGACGAACGCGCCCGCCTGCACCTGCTGCTGGTCAGCATGGACCCCGCCCGCGACGATCCCGCGGCGTTGAAACAGGTCTTCGACAAGCGCCGCCTCGACGCGAACCGCTGGACCCTGGCCCGCACCGAAGCCGCCGGTGTGCGCCGCCTGGCCGCGGTGCTGGGAATCCGTTACCGGCCCCTGGCCGACGGCGAGTTCAACCACACCTCGGCCCTTGTGCTGCTCGATGGGGAAGGCCGCATACTGGCCCGCACCGAAACCCTGGGCAGCGTGCCGGACCCGGACTTCCTGGCCGCGGTGAAGGCGGCGCTGGCAGCACCGGGGCCGTAAACGGGTCCGGACCGGGCCCCTGCATGGTCCCGCCAGGTACAACTTGACCAAGGTCAACCCAGCCCGGTTACGGGCTGCGGATAATCATCGCGAAGAAAACGGGGATGCTCCGATGACGCTGGACAACAAAGCTGAAACTTACAACGACAAGGTCGTACTGCAGTTCGCAGTGATGACCGTGGTCTGGGGCGTGGTCGGCATGCTGGTGGGGGTGATCATCGCCGCCCAGCTGTACTGGCCCTCCCTGAACTTCGACCTGCCCTGGTTCAGCTTCGGCCGCCTGCGGCCGCTGCACACCAATGCGGTCATCTTCGCGTTCGGCGGTTGCGCCCTGTTCGCGACCAGCCTGTACGTGGTGCAGCGCACCTGCCACGTGCGGCTTATCTCGGACAAGCTGGCGGCCTTCGTGTTCTGGGGCTGGCAACTGGTCATTGTGGCCGCGGCCATCTCCCTGCCCCTGGGCTACACCCAGGGCAAGGAATATGCCGAACTGGCCTGGCCGATCGACGTGCTGATCACCCTGGTCTGGGTGGCCTACGGGTTCATCTTCTTCGGCACGATTGCAAAACGCCGGGTCCGGCACATTTTTGTCGCCAACTGGTTCTATGGCGCCTACATCATCGCCGTGGCGCTGCTGCACATCGTCAACTCGCTGGCCATGCCGGCCGGCCTGATGCACAGCTACCCGATTTATTCCGGCGCCGTGGATGCCATGGTGCAGTGGTGGTACGGCCACAACGCGGTCGGTTTCTTCCTGACCGCCGGCTTCCTGGGCATGATGTATTACTTCGTGCCGCGCCAGG
>CAZXTV010000324.1:0-2567 GCA_964643705.1 uncultured Arenimonas sp.
CAGCAGCAGGGTCAGCACCGTGCCCAGGAACCGGCCCGGGCTGGTCCCGGTGCTGACGTCCAGGCCCCAGGCGTGAAGCAGGCGCGAGACCAGCAGGGCGGCGCCGAAGCTGTGCACGAGCCAGTCGGGATAACCATTGAGCTCCATGCCACCGAGCAGGATCAGGGCCAGCGGCACGTATTCCACGGCATTGGCATGGGCCCGCACGCGGCGGTTGAGTTCGGTGTTGCCACCGTCACCCAGCCCGACCTTGTGCTTCCAGCGGGCGGCGATGACCCGACCGGCCAGGACCAGGATGAGCAAGGTGCAAAGCGCCGCGTACAGCAGGGTGATCATGGCCGTTCCTCAGATGAGGCCAGGCTTCCAGGGGCCGGTGATGGCGACCGTGAAGCCGGGCTCGTAGACATTCGCGAACAGCCACTTGCCGTCCGGGGAAAAACAGGCGCCCGCCCATTCTTGTTCCCGGAAGTCTCCACTGAAGCCCCGGTGGCCGTCCAGCATGACGTTGTTGCGGCAGAACTCGAACAGGCCGCCGGCCCGATCCAGGCCGTAAAGCCGCTGCACCGGCTGGTCCGAGTCTTCGCAGATCACCAGGCCACCCCGCGGGCTGGCGATGATGTTGTCCGGGTAATCGAGCACGTCCGGCGACGGTGACTCGAACACCAGTTCAAGCAGGCCTTCGCGCGGACGGTAGGCCCAGAGCTGGCCGCATCCGGCGTCGCCGCCGCTGGTGGAGATGAAGAAGACCCGGCCCTCCTCGACGATCACGCCCTCGAGCCGGATGAAGGCCGTGCCGCCGTTGGCCAGGCCCTGGCGCACCAGGCCACCGGGGCCGCCGTCGCTGTCCGTTCCCCGCGTGGGTTCATCGATGTCGACCCAGCGGGCCTTCATGACGTCGCCCACCCGGCAGCCGGTGCGCAGGTCCGGCGCACCCTCGGCGCGCAGCATCTGCAGGCGGCCGCCGCGGTGCAGTTCACCCGGCACCCGGGGAACGAACCGGTAGAAACCGGCGTGGGGTTCGTGGTCCTCGGTGAGGTAAACGATGCCGTCGCGCGGGTCGACCGCGGCGGCCTCGTGTTTCATCTGCCCCAGGCCCAGCAGCGGCTCGGCATTGGACAGGCCGGTGCCCGGCACTTCGAAGACGAAGCCGTGGCTGCGCTTCATCTCGTGCACGTAGCCGTCATCGCCGACCTTCACCTTCTGCCCCGCGTCGAGCACGATTTCCTCGCAGGAAAGCCAGCTGCCCCAGGGCGTGACACCGCCGGCGCAGTTCACCAGCGTGCCCGACAGCGACGGCAGCGCGTCCACGAAGGCACCGCGGGCGGTGTCGAAGCGCAGGGTGACCGTGCCGCCGCGGGTGTCCGGGTCGTAGGTAGCCGACGCCGGTGCGAAGCTGCCGCCTGGCTCGGAGGTGAGTTCGTGGTTGCGCACCAGGGTGACGATGTCGCCATCGACCGCGACCATGCCCATGCCGTCGTGTTTGCCCGGGCAAGCCTGGCCGGGCGCGATTTCTTCGCCCGCCCAGCCAAAGCTGGTGTATTCGAATCCTGCCGGCAGTCGCAGCAGCGGCAGGCCGGTGGCGCGGTCGCGCACGGGCGACAGCGGGCCGTACCCGGCCGAGACACCCAGGCCGCCGCCGGCCTGTGCCAGCAGCGTGCCCATCGACCCGAGGCCCAGGGCCGCCACGCCCAGTCCCAGGCTGCCCTGGAGCAGCCGCCGCCGCGTGATGCGCGGCGCTTCATCGTGGTGATCCAAGACAACCTCCGCCCGTCGGGCAACTACCGACCTGCCATCGTGCGGGCCCTGCGTGACAATTACGCGTCGGGCAGGCTGATCGTGGTGGCAACGATGCGCAGCTCCTGCTTCGCCGGCGCCTTGGCACCGTCGTCCTCGACCAGGTGGCGGGCGTGTTCTTCGCTGACCGGCTCGACCTGCAGCACGCCGTAGGCAATCGCCGGGCCACTGGCGTCCCTGGGTACTTCGAAGCCATGGTCCTTGGCCATCACGCGGGCGCTGTGGCCGTCCTGTTCAAGCACCACCCAGCAGCCCTTCTTCTGGCAGACCTCGGTGATGCGGCCGCTGAACTTGGCGGGCTTGCCTTCATGGGCCTGCGGATTGGCCGCGGCGTCGGCGATCGCGATCGCCTCGCCCTCGGGCAGGGGGGCGCCGTAATCGGCTGCCAGTGCAACGGGAGCCAGGCACAGCAGCAGCGGCAGGAGCAGTCGGTTCATGGGGTGGTCCTCAGGCGGCGAAGGGACGGGCATGCAGCGCGGGCACTTCGTGGGCGGTGCCGAACTTGCCCTTTTCGTCCCGGATTACCTGCGCCAGCGCACAGCCGGGATCGTGGGTGAAATAAAGGTGCACGTTGCGCGCAAGCTTGTCTTCCAGGAAGGCGCGCTTTTCGTCGATCAGCATCTCGGGGAAACGGTCGTAGCCCATGGTGATCGGCACGTGCACCCAGGGCCGGCCCGGGATCAGGTCGGCGCAGAAAACCAGGCCACCGCGCGGCCGGCGGTCGTCGCCGGTGGGGCCACACAGCTCGGCCAGCATCAGGCCGGGCGTGTGGC
>CAZXTV010000325.1:0-2564 GCA_964643705.1 uncultured Arenimonas sp.
GCCTGCAGGTCTGCCAGGTCGCCACCGGCGCCGGCACCGTGCAGATCGTCTGCGGTGCCCCCAATGCCCGCGCCGGCCTGAAGGCGCCACTGGCCCAGGTGGGAGCCAGCCTGCCGGGCGGCATGGCCATCAAGGCCGCGAAGCTGCGCGGCGTCGAGTCCAACGGCATGTTGTGTTCGGCCAAGGAACTGGGCGTGGACGCCGACGCCTCGGGCCTGCTGGAGCTGCCGGCCGATGCGCCGGTGGGCCAGCCGATCGCCGGTTTCCTGGGCCTGCCCGACGCCAGTTTCGAGCTCAAGCTCACGCCCAACCGCGCGGATTGTTTCAGCGTGCGCGGCATCGCCTTCGACGTCGCCGCCGCCATGGGCGCCCAGGTCACGCCGATGCAGATCCCGGAAGCCACGCCCGGCCACCAGGCCACGCTCGACGTGGTGCTCGACGCCGGCGCCGACTGCCCGCGTTATTGCGGCCGCATCATCGAAGGCGTCGACACCACCGCGCGTTCGCCGCTGTGGCTGACCGAGCGCCTCAAGCGCGCCGGCCTGCGGCCGATCAGCCCGCTGGTGGACATCACCAACTACGTGATGCTCGAACTCGGCCAGCCGATGCACGCCTTCGACGCCGGCACCCTGTCCGGCCCGGTCGGCGTGCGCCGCGCCCGCAAGGGGGAATCCCTGAAACTGCTCGACGAACGCCACGCCGCGCTCGACGAAGGTTTCCTGGCCATCACCGACAACGGCCGCCCGGTGGCGCTGGCCGGCGTCATGGGCGGCTGGGACACCCGCGTCACCGACGCCACCACCCGCGTCTTCCTGGAAAGCGCGCACTTCGCGCCTTCGGTCATCATCGGCCGCGCCCGCAAGCTGGGTTTGCACACCGATGCTTCGCACCGCTTCGAACGCGGCGTCGACCCGGAGCTGCCGCGCCTGGCGCTCGAGCGTGCCACCGCCCTGGTGCTGGACATCATGGGCGGCCAGGCCGGCCCGGTCAGCGAAGCCGCGCTGCCCGAACACCTGCCGCGCCCGCAGGCCGTGGCGTTGCGCCGTGACCGCCTGCGTCGCGTGCTGGGCCTGTCGGTGCCCGACGCCGAGGTCGAACGCATCCTGCGCGCCCTGGGCATGCAGGTCGCGGCCACGGCCGAAGGCTGGTCGGTGACGCCGCCCACCCGCCGCTTCGACATCGCCATCGAAGAAGACCTGGTCGAGGAAGTCGCCCGCATCCACGGCTACGAAAACATCCCGACCAGCACGCCCACCGGCGAGGTGCGACTGGTGTCGCCCAGCGAAACCCAGGTCGCCGACGGCGTGCTGCGCCGCCAGCTGACCGGCCGCGACTTCCTGGAAGCGATCAACTACGCCTTCGTCGATGCCGGCCTGCTGGCCACCTGGCAGCAGCAGGACCGCGCGGTGGCCCTGGCCAACCCGCTGACGGCCGAGCTGGGCGTGATGCGCACGGCCCTGCTGCCCGGCCTGGTTTCGGCCCTGGCCCGGAACCAGTCCCGCCAGCAGTCGCGGGTGCGGCTGTTCGAGCTGGGCAAGGTGTTCCACCAGTCGCCCGAAGCCGGCGCCCCGGTGGAAACCCCGCGCATCGCCGCCGTGGCCTGCGGGCCGCAGTCGGCCGAGCAGTGGGCCGGGACCGATCGGGACGTGGACTTCTTCGACCTCAAGGCCGAAGTCGAGGCCTTGCTGGCCCTGGCTGGCGCCAAGGGCGAATTCCGCCCCGACGACAGCCCCTGGGGGCATCCGGGCCGCAGCGCCTCGGTCTGGCGCGACGGCCAGCGCATCGGCTGGCTGGGCCACCTGCACCCCCGCCTGGCCCGGTCCCTGGACCTGGACGGCGAGGTGGTGGCCTTCGAACTGGACCTGGCGCCCCTGGCGGCCCGGTCGGTGCCCCGGGCCGGGGAGGTTTCACTCTTTCCGTCCGTCCGCCGGGACATCGCGCTCGTCGTCCCGGAAGCCACCCCGTTTTCGGCCCTGCGGGCCAGCCTGGAGGCCGCGCTGGGCGCGCTGCTGCGGGATGTGGTGCTGTTCGACCGCTACGTTGGCCCGGGCCTAGAGTCGGGCTCAAAGAGTCTGGCTATGGGCTTGATTCTGCAGGACGTTTCACGCACCCTAACTGACCGCGACGCCGATCAGGCCGTCGCCACCGCCCTCGAGGCGCTGGCCCGGGACTGCGGTGCGAGGTTGCGGTCATGATGTCCGCCGGAAACGGCGGGGTACAGGGGATGTTATGGCACTGACAAAGGCCGAAATGGCCGAGCGTCTGTTCGAAGAAGTTGGTTTGAACAAGCGTGAGGCCAAGGAATTCGTCGACTCCTTCTTCGATGCGTTGAGGGAAGCGCTGGAGCGTGGGCAGCAGGTCAAGCTGTCGGGCTTCGGCAACTTCGACCTTCGCCAGAAGAACCAGCGGCCCGGCCGCAACCCCAAGACCGGCGAAGAGATCCCGATCTCCGCCCGCACCGTCGTGACCTTCCGTCCAGGACAAAAGCTGAAGGAGCGCGTGGAGGCCTATGCTGGATCCGGGCAGTAACAGGGAACTTCCGCCGATCCCGGCCAAGCGCTACT
>CAZXTV010000326.1:0-2557 GCA_964643705.1 uncultured Arenimonas sp.
GGCCTGCCCAAGTCGCAGCGCCGCAACTACGTGCCCGCGCCCGATTTCGCCCGCGCGTTCGCGCAGGCGTTCCCGCGGCCGGAGGCCGACAGCCTGGCGGGCACGCTGGCGCGTTTCCTGAGCAAGGCCACGGGTGCGCCGGTTGCCGCCCTGGACTTCGACGAGGCCACGCTCGACCCCCACCTGCGCATCAACCTGCGCCTGGCCGAACGCGACGGGCAGGTGCTGGCGCTGTCACGCGACCTCGAAGCCCTGAAGTCGCGTTTCGGCGACCGCGCCGAACAGGCCTTCGCCGAACGCGCCGGCGAGGACCTGGCCCGCGACGGGCTGACCCATTTCCCCGACACGCCGATCCCGCTGCAGGTGGCGGGCGCGGCCGGCGTACCCGCCTTCCCGGCGCTGGTGGACGAGGGCGGCACGGTGTCGCTGAGCGTTTTCGCCGACCGCGACGAAGCCGCGCGCGAACACGCCGCGGGCGTGCGCCGCCTGCTGCGCCTGGCCCTGGCCGAAAAACTGCGCCAGGCCCGCAAGCAGCTGCCGGTCAGCCCCAAGCTGGCGCTGCTGTACGCGACCATCGAAGGTTTCCAGCAGGCGTCCGGGCAGGGTCCGGCGCACGAACACCTGCGCGCCGACCTGGCCGACGCGGCGCTGCTGGCGGTGACCGACGGCGACCTTGGCGCAGTGCGCGACCCGGCCGCCTTCAACAGGCAGCTGCAGGAATCCGGCAAGCGGCTGTTCCCGGAAGCGATGGCGCGGCTGCAGTTGGCCGAACAGATCCTGGGCCTGGTGGCCGAGATCAAGCCGCGGCTGGAGTCACCGCTGCTGGGCTGGGCCCAGGGCAACCTCGACGACCTCAAGGCGCAGCTCGAAGGCCTGGTCCCGCCGGGCTTCCTGCGGGAAACGCCGGCCGAGGCGCTGTCGCATTACCCGCGTTACCTCAAGGCGCTGTCGCTGCGCGCCGAACGCGCCCTGCGCGACCCGGTGCGCGACCAGGCCCGCATGCTCGAACTCAAGCCCTTTGCCGACGCACTCGATCGCGCCCGCGCCAACGGCAAGGCCACGCTGCCGGCCTGGCAGACGCTGCGTTGGGACCTCGAGGAGCTTCGTGTTTCGCTGTTTGCCCAGGAGCTGGGCACGCGCCGCCAGGTGTCGGCGAAAAAACTCGCCCGCGCGCTGCAGTCGCTCGGCTGAGCGACTGCAGCGGGGCGGCGGTTTATTTGATGCGCTTCACCGGCGCCCGGGTGTTGTAACCCTGCACCTTGAGGTACCACGCACCCAGCACGCCGGGTTCGACGGTGACTTGCGGGTTGTCGAGCTTGACGCTGAGGCGGGTCGAGGAGTCGGTGACTTCCCAGACCTGGCCATTGTCGAGCGTGAAGCGGTCGCCCTTGCCGTCCCAACCGCGGAACTCACCGCTGATCGAGCTGACGATGGCGCCGCCCGGGCCGGTGCGCTCGTAGAAGCCGCGGTTGTCCACGGCCGGCGTTGCCGCCGGCAGCGACGAGGCGACCTTGCCGGTCTCCGCGGCGATGAAGGCGTTGAGCCGGGCCAGTTCTTCCGGCGACAGCTTGTCCAGGCCCGCGGCCTTGAACTCGGCCTCGGTCATGCGCTCCTCCACGGAGGAGAACGACTGGGCCAGGGCGCTGCCGCTGATGAACGCGGACAGGACGAGGGAGATCAGGAGCATTCGGCGCATTGTTTTAATCCGTACTGGTTGAACTGCCAGCAATCGCGGGGCAGTCTAACTCCCCGGCCAATGCAGGCGCCACTTGAACACCGCCAGCCCCCCACGAGCGGATTTGCAGCAAGCCCTGGCCGGCGTCGAGGCCGGCGCCGCCTGGTGGCCGGCCCTGGTGGACGCGGCGGCCCGGCTGCCGGCCGATGCCGACCAGGCCCGCGCCCTGGCCGTGTTCCACACCCTGCGGCCCTTGCGCGCCGACCCCGAAGTGCTGGCCGCGGCCTGCCTGCACCAGTGGCCGGCCCTGCGCGCCGCGCTGCCGGCGCCGGTGCTCGACCAGGCGCCGCGCCTGAAGCGCCTGCTCGAAGGCCTGGTCGCCGCCGGCCAGGTGGACGACCTGCACCAGCACCGCCCGGGGCAGGGCAGCGCCGAAGGCCTGCGCCGCCTGCTGCTGGCCCTGGTGCGCGACCTGCGCGCGGTGCTGGTGCTGCTGGCCGTTCAGCTGGTACGCCTGCGCGAAGCCGCCATGCTGCCCGGGGACGATCGGCGGGCCCTGGCCGAACTCACCCGCGACATCCACGCGCCGCTGGCCAACCGCCTGGGCATCTGGCAGCTCAAGTGGGAGCTCGAGGACCTGGCCTTCCGCTGGCTGCAGCCGGAAACCTACCAGCGCATCGCCCGCCTGCTGGACGAAAAGCGCGGCGACCGCGAACGCTTCATCGACGACGCCATGGCCCGCATCCGCGCCGCCCTGGCCGAGGCCGGCGTGCCCGGCGCCGACGTCGCCGGCCGGCCAAAGCACATCTACAGCATCTTCAAGAAGATGCAGCGCAAGGGCGTGCCGTTCAGCGAGCTCTACGACATCCGCGCGGTGCGCGT
>CAZXTV010000327.1:0-2551 GCA_964643705.1 uncultured Arenimonas sp.
GTGCAGGTAGCCATTGGGCTCGGGCGGGAAGCGCGTGCGCACGGCCGCGTGCTTGCCGCTGGCCAGGTCCTCGCGGACGATCTGGCGGATGAAGTCGTTCTTTTCCGGCGCCGTGGCGGCGTCGGTGGGGGCGGGGGTCGGGGTCATGCGTCCGGAAACAGCGTGGAAAGGCGTCTAGTCTAACGGCTTGGCCGCATCCCGCGGCCTTTACTGCGCACCGGTCCGGGCTCGGGCTAGAATCACCGGGCAGGGGGCTGCAACCACGTGTTAGGGAGACGGCGCTTGCGACATGCATGGGCCCTGATCAGCTTGACCGCCGCCGCATTGCTGGCCGCCGTGATGCTTTTGGCTCCCGGCGCCCGCGCCCAGGCGCCCCAGCCCTTGCTGGACCTGGCGGTCATGGAGACGCCGGCCGGCACCACGCTCGACGACATCCTCAGCGGCCGGGCCCAGCCCGGCTTCACGCCGGTGCTGACCCCGGGGTTTTCGTTCACGGCCAGGGACGGGCAGGTGCTGTGGGTCCGCATCCGCACCGACCTGCCGGCCGGCGACCAGGACTGGCGCCTGGGCCTGGTGCGGGTTCCGCTGGAACACCTGCGCTTGCGCATCCACCCGCCGGGGGACGTGGTCGCCCGCGACAGCTTCTTCAGCCGCGGCGATGGCCAGCGGCCCTGGCCCAGCCGCTTCGACCTGGCGCTGCCCGCCGGTTTGTCGGGCCGGACCGAGCTTTACCTGGAACTGGAAGGTCGCGTCATGGCCGGCCTGCACGTGAGCCTGCGGGACGCCGCGACGGCGCGCGCGCAGGAGGCCCAGGCCCGGTTCTGGTTCCGCGTCGCGTATGGGCTGTTCCTGGTGGTGGCGGTGCTTTCGCTGGTGCGGCACGCCGAGGATTCAAGGGCTGGCGCGCTTTCGGTGGGTGTCGCGGCCTTCTGCTCGTGGCTGGCCTGCCTGGGCATCAACGGCCATCTTTATTCCCTGCCCGAAGTCGCGCTGCTGTCGGGGCTGGGTGCGGTGGTGCCGCAGTCCCTGTTCCTGCTGGGCGCCGGGCCGGTGGTGCTGGCCACGCGCCACTACAGCGGCCTGGATAAATCGGCGCCGGCGCTGGTGGGCTGGATGCGCGCGCTGGGCTGGCTGCTGGTGGCCGGCGCCCTGTTCGCGCTGACCCTGCCGGCAGCCGCCAGCATCACCCTGCAGTGGGTGGCCTGGTTCAGCTATCCGGTGGCGCTGGTGGCCTGCCTGGTGATGCTGGTGCTGGACTCGCGCAACTACCGCTGGGCGCCGCTGCTTACCTGGCTGGCCATGGCCGGCGCGGTGCTGCTGCGCGTGCTGGCCGACCACCAGGTGGTGGCGGCGAACTGGTGGACGCTCTATGGCTGGCAGCTCCTGCTGGCGCTGGTGATGGCCCAGTACCTGGGCCTGCCCTGGGCGCGGGCGAGGCTGCAGCGCTGGGCCATGCGCAAGCGGGCCGAGCCGCCGCCGCCCAGCGCCGAGGAAAAAATCGAAGCCGCGCGCGAGAAACTCCTGGCCAGCCTGCAGCATGGCCTGGCCCATGCCGATGACGACGACGTGTCCTGGATCGCCTACCGGCGCCTGCTCGATGGCCTCAAGTCGGTGCTGGTGCAGGACAGTTCAGCCGTGGTCGGCGAACACGCCGACGGCCAGGAACTGCTGCAGGTCGAGCCCAAGTCGGCCGAACCGCGCTACCGCAACCTGCTGCGCGAGCGGGCGACGCTGCTGCGCAACCTGAGCAAGCTCAAGGCCGCCCAGCAGGTCGGCTTCGACTTCGACGGGCCGGAAGGCCCGCTGGAGAAGGTGCAGCTGGCGGTGATCCCGCTGCCCATTCCCAAACCCGGCTGGGGCGCCCTGCTGGTCGAGCGACCTGCAGGCGTCAACTATTCCGATGCCGAGCTGGCGCTGTGCGCCGAATTCGCGGCCATGGCCGTGGTGGCCGGTGAAGAAGCCTCGGGTACCGTCAGTGCCCAGCGCCAGGCCGAAACCGACCCGGCCACCGGCGTGCTTCGCGAAGAAGCCATCCGGGAACGCCTGCAGCAGATCCTGGAGGCGGCCCGCTTGCGGCAGACGCCCTTCAGCCTGCTCTGGATCGAACTCGACCAGCTGCCTGCGCTGCGCGAGGCCGGGGGCGAAGTCGCGGTGGTCGCGGCCCTGCGGCCGGTGGCCAGCCTGCTGCGCGACGAGATCAGCCACGGCGACCTGGTCGGCCGCAGCGCCAGCGGCGGTTTCCTGGTGCTGGCGTCGGGAAAGAAGCTGCTGCAGGCGCGCGAATACGCCGAACGCCTGCGCGAGGCGGTTTCGCACATGGTGGTGGACCCACGCATCGCGCCTACGCTCAGCATCAGCATCGGCATTGCCCAGGCGGGACCGAGCGAACGCAAGTCCGCCGAACTGGCCGAACGGGCGGCCAACGCCGCTCGGGTGGCGACCCGCAACGGCGGCGACCAGATCTTCAGCTGAAGGCCCATGTCCACGACCCTCGTCATCGGCAACAAGAACTACTCGTCCTGGTCGCTGCGGCCCTGGCTGCTGCTGCGCC
>CAZXTV010000328.1:0-2541 GCA_964643705.1 uncultured Arenimonas sp.
GAAAGCTCGGCCAGGGCGGCCGGGGTATTGAGGTCGTCGCACAGGGCCGACTCCACCGCCACCGGCACGATCGGCTCGGTGCCCGGCACGCCGGCGAGGTCGCGCAGGGTTCCGTATAGGCGATCGAGCGTGCGCACGCTTTGTTCGATGACCGCGTCCGACCACTCCAGCGGCTGCCGGTAGTGCGCCGACAGCAGGGCGTAGCGCAAGGCCTCGGGCGGGTGCTGGGTCAGCAGCTCGTGCACCAGGGCCACGTTGCCCAGCGACTTGGACATCTTGGCGCCGCCGAAATTGAGCAGGCCGTTGTGCAGCCAATAGCGCGCGAACACCTGTCCGCCGTGGGCACAGGTGCTCTGTGCCACTTCGTTTTCGTGGTGCGGGAACTGCAGGTCGACGCCGCCACCGTGGATGTCGATGCTGTCGCCCAGGTGCGCCTCGGCCATGGCCGAGCACTCGATGTGCCAGCCCGGGCGGCCCACGCCCCAGGGCGACTCCCAGCCGGGCAGGTCGGGCGTGGACGGCTTCCAGAGCACGAAATCGCCGGGGTCGCGCTTGTAGGGCGCCACCTCGACGCGGGCGCCGGCCAGCATTTCCTCGGGGTCGCGGCCCGACAGCCGGCCGTAGTCAGCGTAGGAAGCCACCGAGAACAACACGTGGCCCTGCGCGGCGTAGGCGTGGCCTGAGTCGATCAGGCGCTCGATCATCGCGATGATGTGCGGGATGTGCGCGGTGGCGTGCGGGGTGAGGTCGGGGGCTTCGACGCCCAGGCCGGCCATGTCCTGCGCATACGCCTCGGCGAACCGGTCGGTGATGGCCGAGATCGGCACGCCCTGTTCGCGGGCGGCCTGGTTTATCTTGTCGTCCACGTCGGTGATGTTCCGGGCGTAGACCAGGCGCCCGTAGCGGCGGCGCAGCAGGTTGGCCAGGACCCCGAAGACCACCGGTGGCCTGGCATTGCCGATATGCACGTAGTTGTAGACCGTCGGCCCGCAGACATACATGGTGACCCGGTCGGGATCCTGGGGTTCGAAAACCTCCAGCTGGCGGGTCAGTGTGTTGTAGAGGCGCAGTTCCATTGGCGGGGCGGGCAGTCAAAGTCCCGAGTCTAACAACGGATGCCCCCCGTTTAACGAAAATCTTAGGCCAGGGTTCAGCGTCACGATGCTTGAATTCGCCGGTCCGTTCGGAGAGTTACCATGTCGTTTGCCCTGCGTCTGTTCCCCCTGCTGGCCCTGGCCGCCACCCCCGCGCTGGCCCAGTACCCCTCCGAGCCCTACCAGGACGAGGATTACGAGCAGTACGCCGCCCCCGCCGTGCCCGAAAACGTCAGTTACGGCTATGCCCAGGTCCTGCGGGCCGACGAGGTGACCGAAATCGTGCGCACCCGTACCCCCGAGGAGCGCTGCGACGGCGTCGAATACCGCCAGTCCGGCCAGGCCACGGGCAGCACGGTCATCGGCGCCCTGGTCGGCGCCGCCATTGGCAACCAGGTCGGCAAGGGCAACGGCCGCAAGGCCGCCACGGTGGCCGGTGCCGTCGCCGGCGGCGCCATCGGCAACAACATGGCCCGCAACAAGGCCGAAGCCGAAGCCCGCGGCTGCCGCATCGTCGAAGTCGAGCGTGAAGAGACCCAGGTGGTCGGATACGACGTCGAATACATGTACAAGGGCGAAAAATACATGTCGCGCCTGCCCTACGACCCCGGCAACCGCCTGCGCATCCGCGTGGCCGTCAGCCCGGACGAGACCGGCTACGCCCGCTGAGTTGCGGCCGCCCCGGCCCCCCGGCATACTCCCGCCCCATGACCTGCACCGTCCCCACCGCCGCCGTGATGACCTCCGCCTGGATGGCGGCGGGCATGACTTCGCGTGCGCGCCGACCGGAAGCCCACCTTTCCGCTGGGTAGCCGGGGGCCATTGCCTGTCCGCTGATGAAAGCCCAGCCTAGTGCTGGGCTTTTTGTTTTTCCGTTCCCCGAATCCCGTTCCCTTCCACGCCAGGACCCTCCCCATGAAGCATTTCCTGAACACCCAGGACTGGAGCCGCGCCGAACTCGACGCCGTGCTGGCCCAGGCCGCCGCCTTCAAGCGTGGCGAGGCCGGCCGCCAACTGGCCGGCAAGTCCATCGCGCTGGTGTTCTTCAATCCTTCGCTGCGCACGCGCACCAGCTTCGAGATCGGCGCCTTCCAGCTGGGTGGGCACGCGGTGGTGCTGCAGCCAGGCAAGGACGCCTGGCCGATCGAGTTCGAACTGGGCACGGTGATGGACGGCGAGGCCGAGGAGCACATCGCCGAAGTGGCACGGGTGCTGTCGCGCTACGTGGACCTGGTGGCCGTGCGCGCCTTCCCGAAGTTCCAGGACTGGTCGGTGGACCGGCAGGACCGGGTGCTGCGCAGCTTCGCCAGGTATTCGACGGTGCCGGTGATCAACCTCGAGACTATTACCCACCCCTGCCAGGAGCTGGCGCACGCGCTGGCGCTGCAGACCCACTTCGGCACCACCGACCTGCGCGGCAAGAAGTTCGTGCTGACCTGGACCTACC
>CAZXTV010000329.1:0-2536 GCA_964643705.1 uncultured Arenimonas sp.
TGTTCGACCCGGTGACCCTGCCGGCGCAGACCACCCGCGAGCGCGTGCGGGCCTGGACCGCCATCAAGACCGGCCAGTGAACCGCCCGCTGGCCGTCAGCGCATCGAACGCGGCGTGATCGCGCGCGACACACGCCGGGAGTAGACGTAAACCGTCGCTGGCGGCACGTTCCACCAGGTGAAGCTGCCGCGCCGGGCGGTGAGGTCCAGCGCTTCAAGCACTTCCTTGGCCACCGGGTTGGCCGGGCCGTAGGTGAACTGCACGAAGCGCCCCGCCGGCTGCAGGCACTCGAAGGCCGACGACAGGATGGCCTGCTGGGTGGGGCGCGGCATCGACAGCAGGCCCAGCCCCGAAACGATGGCGTCGGCGGGCGTCTGGCCGTGGAAACCGTGGGTCCGGGCCACGTCGGCCAGGTCGCGGGCGTCGGCGCAGGCCACGTGCACCTGCGGGAAATGCCGCTGCAGGTGCTGGTGCAGTTCTTCGTTGAGCTCAAGAACCAGCAGGTCGGCCGGGGCGATGCCCTGCCCGAGCAGGGCCCGGGTGAACACGCCCGTGCCGCCGCCAAGCTCGATCACCCGGCGGGCGTTGCGCGGCAGTTCGGACATCATCTGCCGCGCCAGCTGCTGGCTGGACGGCGAAATGGCGGCGACGCCGCGGGGGTTCTTCAACCATTGCCGGAAAAAGGTCCAGGTCTGTGCCAGCGCGGAATTGGGATTACGATCCATCATGAAAGGATAATGCCGGCCGGTTCGTTTCGTGCAGGTTAAGTCATTCCCGACAACACTGGGGTTTCGACCCCGATCGAGGCAACCGCCATGCGTCATGTCCTGTCCCTGCTGGCCCTGATTCCCCTCGCCGCCTGCACCAGTACCGGCGCCGGACCGGCGCCGTCACGGTCGGGCGTGGTGCCCCATCCCAGCGAATGCCTGGACCCGGAGCGCGCGCGCGGCTGGACCCACGTCGACGACAGCACCCTGCTGGTGGATGCGGGCAGCCGCAAGTACCGGGTGGTGTTGGCCGAGTCCTGCTTTTCGCTGGGCACCTCGCCCGAGCTGCAGTTCGTGGGCGACAGCATCAGCAACCGCGTCTGCGGCCATTCCGGCGAATACGTCGTGTCGGGACGCCAGCGCTGCCGCATCCAGCGCGTCGAACGACTCGACGACGACGCCTACCAGCAGGCCGTCGAAGCGGGCGACGGCAAGCGCGGCGAAGACTGACCCTTGCCACGCCGGCCTCAGGGCCGGCGCAGCTCCCAGCAGCGATGGATGCGCGGGTTGCGCACGAAATCCGGCGCGATCGTCTCGGGCGTGATTTCCCTGGCCAGCGCGAACTCCGCCACCGCGGCTTCGTCGAGCCGGAAGCGGCGGTAGTTGTTCGAAAACAGCAGCACTCCGTCCGGCGCCAGCCGGGCCATGGCCGCGCGCAGCAGGCGCACGTGGTCGCGCTGGGTGTCGAAATCATCGGCGCGCGCTGAATTCGAAAACGTCGGCGGGTCGCAGAACACCAGGTCGTACTGGCCGCGGTCGGCATCCAGCCAGGCCATGGCGTCGGCCTGCACCAGGCGGTGCTGGCGGCCGGTGGCGTCGTTGAGCGCCAGGTTGCCCGCCGCCCATTCGAGGTAGGTGGCCGACAGGTCGACGCTGGTGGTCTGCGCCGCGCCGCCCACCGCCGCCTGCACGCTGGCGGCGCCGGTGTAGCAGAACAGGTTGAGGAAGCGCTTGCCGGCGGCTTCGGCGGCGATGCGCCGGCGCACCGGGCGATGGTCCAGGAACAGCCCGGTGTCGAGGTAGTCGAACAGGTTCACGCGCAGCCGGGCATCCCCCTCGCGCACGATGAAGGTTTCCCCGCGCCGGTCCATGTTGCCGTACTTGCTGCCGCCCTTGCCGCGTGCGCGGGTCTTGATCGAAACCTGCGCCGGCGGCACCGCGAAGGTGTCGCGCACCGCATCGAGCAACTCGCCGAAGCGGCGCCGGGTATCGGCTTCCGGGATGGTGCGCGGGGCTTCGTATTCCTGCACGTGCACGAACAGCCGCGCTTCGCCGCCGTCTTCGGTGTAGACGTCCACGGCCGCGGAATATTCGGGCAGGTCGGCGTCATAGGCGCGGAAACAGGACACGCCCTCGCGTTCGCGCCAGGACCTGAGGTGCTTGAGGTTCTTGCGCAGGCGGTTGGCCACCATCTGCGCGCCCTCGCCCAGCGGCCGGGCCTCGCGCGGCGCGCGCGCGGGTGGCTGCACCGGGTCGCACAGCAGCAACGTGCATTCGAGCGCGCCGTTGAAGAAGGCGTAGCGTTTGCTGGCGCGAAGGCCGGTGGCCTGGGAAAGCTCCTGGGAGCCGCACAGCAGCACCGCGCGCCAATCCGGCACCGCCGAACGCAGTGCGTCACCCAGGGCCCGGTACAGCGCCGGGTCCGCCACCAGGCGGGCGTCGTAAGGCGGGTTGCAGACGACCAGTCCGCGCGCCGGGCCGGGCGCGACCAGCGCAGCGATGTCGCGGCGTTCAAGCGATATCCACTCGGCCACGCCGGCACGGTCGGC
>CAZXTV010000330.1:0-2528 GCA_964643705.1 uncultured Arenimonas sp.
TGTACTGGGCCCAGGCCCTGGCCGAACAGAACGAGGACGCCGCGCTGAAGGCGAAGTTCGCGCCGCTGGCGAAGCTGCTGTCCGACCAGGAGGCCACCATCCTCGACGAGCTGCTGGGCGTGCAGGGCCAGCCGGTCGACATCGGCGGCTATTACCGCCCGGATCCGGCCCGCGCCGCCGCGGCGATGCGCCCGAGCAACACCTTCAACATCGCCCTCTCCACCCTGTAACCCCCTGTAGAAGGGACTTCAGGCCCTAAGCACTTGCCTCCTGTAGGAGGGCCTACAGGCCCTAAGCTTTTCGCCGAAAAGCTTCGGGCCTGAAGGCCCTCCTACAGTGTTCGTGCCAAAGGGTTGCAATGACCCATGGCACGCGGCAATCGCCCGCGCCCGCCCTAGTCTCGACCTGCCTGCAGCTGCAGGCCTATCGAAAGGCAGGGACGCCATGCAGTGGATCTTCCTCGACGCCCGCCGTCGCCTGCGCAACGGCTGGTGGATGCTCATCTTCATCGCCTTCATCGCCGCGACGCGCGTGGTCTACGCGCCACTCTCGCGCGCGATCGAATCGGCCGGCCTGCACGAGGCCTGGCGCGAGCCGCTTCCCTTCCTGCTGACGCTGCTGGTGACGTGGGCCTGCGTACGCCTGCGCCGCGAATCGCTGGCCAGCGTCGGCTGGCAGATGGATCGCCGCTGGTTCGCGCAGGCCGCGCTTGGTCTGGCACTCGGCCTGGGCTCGCTGCTGCTGGCCGCGGGCCTGATCGCCGCTGCCGGCGGCGTGCGCTTCGAACTCGATCCCGGCCGCAGCCTCGGCGCGCTGGCCTGGGGCGCCTACGTCTTCCTGTTCGTCGCGCTGCTCGAGGAGAACCTGTTCCGCGGCTTCCTGTTCCAGCGGCTGGTGGACGGCGCCGGCGCCTGGATCGCGCAGCTCGCGCTGGCCCTGCTGTTCGCACTGGGCCATTGGGACAACCCGGGCATGGACGGCCTGACCCGCGTGGTGGCCAGCATCGAGCTGGCGCTGGCCGCGCTGATGCTCGGCCTGGCCTTCCTGCGCACGCGCAGCCTGGCCCTGCCGGTCGGCATCCACTTCGGATGGAACTGGGCCGGCGGCAACCTGATGGGCTTCGGCGTCAGCGGCATCGAGCAGCCGGGCTGGTTCCAGCCGGTGTTCGGCGACCAGCCCACCTGGCTCACCGGCGGCGCCTTCGGCCCCGAGGCCAGCGTGTTCGGCATCGCGGTCGACCTGCTGCTGATCGCGCTGCTCTGGCGCTGGAAGGGCCTGGTACCGAAGACCGCCCAGCCTGTCTCGCGCCGCGACGGCGTCAGCGCGGCGCGAGCATAGTCGCCACGGCATCGACCACCTGCCGGGCCGACGGCTGCCCCGGCGCGATCATGTCGAAGTGGCCCGCGTTCTCCAGCGCCACCACCGCGACCTCGTCGCCGCCGGACCGCGCCGCATACGCCTTCGCCGCGTCGGCCGTTAGCACCACCGACGCCACCAGCGTTTGCCGCGCGCCGAAGGGCAGCCGCTGCGCCGGCGAGCCCTCGGCATAACGTCCGGGCACGTCGCCCGGCGTGCCACCGAACAGCTTCGTGATCACCGGCTGGCCGCAGATCTGTTCGTCCACGCCGACAAAGGCGGCCAGGTCGCCTGGTCCGTCCACGGCCACGGCGCCCCGCACCGGCAGCGGGTCTGCGGCGCCGATCGCACTGTCGGCGGGCAGCGTCGGCCGCGTCGCGATCCACAGCGCCGCATGGGCGCCCGCGCTGTGGCCCACGGTAACCACGCGCGCAAGGTCGAGCGGGTGCTTCGTGGCCAGTTCGCGCAGGGCGTCCGTGGCCGCGCCCCAGTCACGGAAGGTACCGGGCCAGCCGGCTCCCGGCTCCCCCAGTTGGCGGTACTCGATGTTCCAGCTGGCGATGCCTCGCTCGGCCAGTGCGCTGGCGAGCGGCGCGGTGTTGGCCAGCGTGGCGAAGCCCTGGGTCCAGCAGCCGCCGTGCACCACCACCGCCACCGGAAACGGGCCCGCGCCCTCCGGCAGGCGAAGCTGGCCGTACTGCTGGGGCGCCTCGCCATAGCGATGCACCGCGTGGGGCACCCGCGTGGGCAGGCGATTGACGTCTTCGGGAGAGAGTCCCTGGGCGAGGGCGGCTGCCGGCGCGGCCAGGGCCATGCACAGCAGAGAGGGCAGCATCAGGCGGATCATCGGGACCTCCTCGGGTGGGCGTTTCCCAAGGAACGGCGGGGGCGGCACGCCGCGGTCAGGCCGCGTGGGCCGGGTTGAGCCGTTTTCGATAGCCTGCATCTATCACAGGCATCCGAAACATTCATTTTCACGCGCGACCGTAGCGGCGTAGGTTGTGAAGCCCAGACCCGACCATTGCCCGCCCGTGCGTCCGCGGCGCGTGTTCGCTGGCCCTCTCGTTAAGCG
Organism: uncultured Arenimonas sp.; assembly: GCA_964643705.1. Taxonomy (GTDB): domain Bacteria; phylum Pseudomonadota; class Gammaproteobacteria; order Xanthomonadales; family Xanthomonadaceae; genus Arenimonas. The sequence goes on from CAZXTV010000330.1 coordinate 2,429, forward strand.
CAGACCAAGGAGCCCACCATGACTACCGAACTCAAGTGCCCGTTCTCGTCCGGCAATGCCCCGATCCACACCCAGGCCGGTGGCCCGTCCAACGGCGACT
>CAZXTV010000331.1:0-2521 GCA_964643705.1 uncultured Arenimonas sp.
TCGCCGACGAGGCCGTGCACGGCATCCTGGTCACCGGCGGCACCGGCTTCACCGGGCGCGACTCCACGCCCGAGGCCATCGAACCGCTGCTGGACAAGGCCATGCCCGGCTTTGGCGAAATGTTCCGCGTGCTCAGCTTCGACGAGATCGGCACCAGCACCCTGCAATCGCGCGCCTTCGCGGGCCTGGCCAACGCCACCTTCGTATTCGCCCTGCCCGGCTCCACGTCGGCCTGCCGCACCGGCTGGGAAAAGCTGATCCGCCCCCAGCTCGACGCCCGCACCCGCCCCTGCAACCTCGCCAACCTGCGCCACCGCCTCCGGGAGTCCTGAGATGTCCATGAAGCGCAAGGAATACGAAAAGGAACTCGAGCCGCTGCAGGTGGAACTGAGCCAGGTGGCGCGCTGGCTCGAACACACCGGCAAACGGCTGGTGGTGCTGTTCGAAGGCCGCGACACCGCCGGCAAGGGCGGCGCCATCAACGCCATCGCCGAAACGCTCAATCCGCGCCAGACCCGCATCGCGGCGCTGGCCAAACCCAGCGAGCGCGAACTGGGCCAGTGGTATTTCCAGCGTTACGTGCCCTACCTGCCCGCCGCCGGCGAGATCACGCTGTTCGACCGCAGCTGGTACAACCGCGCGGGCGTCGAGAAGGTGATGGGTTATGCCACGCCGGAACAGGTAAAGGCCTTCCTGCAGCAGGTGCCGGTGTTCGAGAAGCACCTGGTGGACGACGGCATCCAGATGTTCAAGTACTGGCTGGCGGTGGACCAGGCGCAGCAGGAAGAGCGCTTCGCCGAACGCGCGAAGGACCCGCTCAAGCGCTGGAAACTTTCGCCGATCGACGTCAAGGCGCGGGAGAAGTACGCCGAATACGGCCGCGCCCGTGACGCCATGTTCAAGGCCACGCACCGGCCGCAAGCGCCGTGGACGGTGGTGGACTTCAACGACCAGAAACGCGGACGGCTGACGCTGATCCGGCACCTGCTCGACCAGCTGCCCGACCACGACGTGCCGCGTTCGCGCCTGGCGCAGCCGCCGCTCAAGTCGCGTCCCGTCAAGGAGCGATACACCGGCCCGGTGAAACCGATCCCGCTGGCCTACTAGGCGCCGGCGCCGGCGGCCCCGATGTCGGCGGCCAGTTCCTGGGACGTGATCGGACCCAGGTACTTTTTCTCGACCTTGCCCTGCGGATCCACCAGGTAGGTCATCGGCAGGCCACGCGGGGTTTCGAAATCGGCGGGCGGGTCGTAGACGTCCAGCAGCGCGATCGGGTAGCCCGCCGGGTGTTTTTCCAGGAAGGCGCGCATGTCGGAGGGCTCGATTTCCTCGTAGGCCAGGCCGATCACCCGGACGTCGTCGCGGGCGGCATCAAAGGCCGACAGGTCGGGGATTTCCTTCAGGCAGGGTTTGCACCAGGTCGCCCAGAAATTCACCACCACCCACTGCCCGCGCTGCTCGGCAAGGTCGAAGAGGCCGTGGTCGAGCGTTTCAACGGACAGGCGAGGATGGCTGGGCATGCCGCCGGTTTCGGCCGGCGCCGCCTGCGCCGGCCCGGCGGGTGCCGGCGCAGGGTCGGCGACCTCGGCGACCTCGGCGACGGCAGGGTCGGCGGCGGGTTGCGCGGCCGGTTGGCAGGCGGCCAGCAGGGGCAGCAGCAGGACAGCGGGGAACAGGGTTTTCATGGGCGGGTATTGTCCGGGTCGCGGGTGAAGAAACTGCCGACGCTGCGCGCAAGGGGTTCGGCCAGCGGCTCCTGCAGGCTGGCCAGGGCCCGGGCGGCGTCGCGACCGATCCGGTCGTCGAAGCCCGGCAGGCCGTGGATCGGTCCCGGCACGCGCAGGCCCAGGCCTTCGTGGAGCTCGCCCAGGCTGACCGCATCCAGGTCGCGGCTGAGCAACCAGGCCCCGTCTTCGGCGCGACGCAGGATATTGAGCCCGCACAGGCCGCCGAGCATGCGCTGGAGCAGGTCGTCGGTGAACATCGGCTCGCGTTCCTGCAGTTCGGCGATATGCAGGCCCTTCCCTTCGCGGCGGGCCTGGTTCAATCGCCCGAGCAGGCGCAGGTAGGCGTACATCTCCATGCCGTCGGGCAACTGCAGCGCCTTGGGCTGGTAGCGGAAGGAAGACAGGGAGGCCGCGAAACTGGCGCCCAGCAGCACCACCACCCAGCTCAGGTAAAGCCAGAGCATGAAGATCGGCACCACCGCGAGGGCGCCATAGAGTTGTTCGTAGGTCGGCACGCCCAGCAGGTAGGCGGCGAAGCCGCGCTTGGCCAGTTCGAACAGCACGCTGGCGAACAGGCCGCCGGCCAGGGCGAAACGAAGTGGCACGCTGCGGTGCGGGATCAGCCAATAGGCCAGGGTGAACACCAGCAGTTCGACCACGTTGGGCAGGTAGCCCAGCAGGCGCGTGCCCCAGCTGGTGGCCTCGCCCGACCAGACCGGCAGGGAGAACAGGTAGGAGGTGACCGCCAGGCTGGCCACGCCACGCTGCGGATGTCCGGGCAGGGTGGGGAGTTC
>CAZXTV010000332.1:0-2505 GCA_964643705.1 uncultured Arenimonas sp.
GACAGGATCCGGGCCACCAGCGCTTCGTCGCGCATCAGCGCCGACCCGGCCCAGACGTTGCACACCTTCTTGGCGGGGCAGCCCATGTTGATGTCGATGACCTGCGCGCCCAGCCCGACGTTATGGCGCGCGGCCTCGGCCATCACTTCCGGCGCCGTGCCGGCGATCTGCACGCTGATCGGGTCCGGCTCGCCGGCGTGGTCCATGCGGTGCAGGGACTTGGCCGTTTTCCAAAGCAGCGGGTTGGACGCGGTCATCTCCGACACGCACAGCCCCGCGCCCAGCTGCTTGCAAAGCATCCGGAACGGCTTGTCGGTGACGCCGGCCATGGGGGCCAGCACCACGCGGGGTTCAATGGCGAAAGGGCCGATGCGCATGGGGCGGCATTCTAGCCGCCTGCCGCGTGGCCTGCCGGGTTCAGGCCGTGGTGTCGTCCAGGGCGGCGCCGCGCGCGCTTTCCGTGACTGAACGGATGCCGTTGTCGCGGCCAGCGGCATCGGCGTACATCTGGCTTTGGCCGACCACCTGGCCGTTGCCGGCCTTGAGCGTGAAGTACTTGCTGCCGTCCTTCGCGTCCAGGCGCTCGAAGTTGGCGTCGCTGGCGGCGTTCTTGCGCACCGATTCGATGCCGCCCAGGCAGGCGTCCTTTCCCGAATAACCCTGGCTCGACAGGACCACCTGGCCATTGCCGGCCTTGAGGTTGAACTGGAAATCGCCGTTGGCGCGCGTCGTCACTTCGAACTTGCTGGCCATGGTCACTCCGGGGCTGCGATGAATGGCCGCTCAGCCTAGGTGTCGGAGTCTTACTCCAGGGTTAATGCCACTAACACTGCTATCGCCTGGCGCGGTCAGGCATCCAGTTCGTCGCGGCGGGGCATTGCCAGGGCGGCGCCGTGGCGTTCGGTCGAACGGGCGGCGTAGCGGCTGGCAAAGCCGACGGCGTCGCGGAAGGGCGCTTTCGGGGTCGCCGCCAGCGCTGCTGCCAGCGCGCCGCTGAAGGCGTCGCCGGCACCGGTGGTGTCCACCGATTTGGCCAGGGAGGCGGCAACGCGATAGAAAGAAGCGTCGTCGCCGCGCATCGTGGTGCTGGCGTGGGACACGAAGGCGCCATTGGCACCGAGGGTCACGACCCAGGTGCCGGGACGCAGGTTCTGGCACAGGCTGTGCAGCGTTGCGTCCTGGCGCGCGTGCAGGGTCTCGGCGGCCACGTCCTGGCCGCGATGGCGAAGCATCAGCGCGCTAAGTTCGGTTTCATTCGGTGTCAGCACGTCGGCCAGGCCGAGCAGTTCGGGTGTCGTCGGGGCATTGGCCGGCGCGGGATTAAGCACCGTCATCGCGCCTGCGCCGCGGGCGCTGGCCAGGGCGGCCTGCACGGCGGCCGGATCAACCTCTAGCTGCGCCAGCACCACGTCGGCGTCCTTGAAGGCGCCTGGCTGGCCTTCGACATGCCCTGCCGACAGCGCGGCATTGGCACCGGGCGCCACGGCGATGACATTGCGGCCGCGGGCGTCCACGAAGATGCCGGCGGTGCCCGAGGGGAGGTGGGCGTGGACTTGCGCAAGAAGCTCGATGCCTTCCTGCGCGGCCAGTTCGCGCGCGATGCCGGCGGCCGGATCCTCGCCCAGGGCCGTGATGAAACCCGTGGCCGCACCCGCGCGGGCGGCGGCCACGGCCTGGTTGAAACCCTTGCCACCGGGTCCGGCGGCGTAGGTACCCAGGCGCGTGGCGCCGGGGGCGGGCAGGGCGTCCACCGACCAGACGTGGTCGAGGTTGAACGAGCCCACCACCAGCACCCGGCCGGTCATGTCAGGCACCCAGCGTAATCAGCACGCCGGCGATGGTGGCGGTCATGAAGGTGGCCAGCGTGCCGCCCAGCACCGCGCGCAGGCCCAGCCGCGCCAGGTCCTGCCGGCGTTCGGGGGCCAGGCCGCCGATGCCGCCGATCTGGATCGCGATCGAGCTGAAGTTGGCGAACCCGCACAGCGCGTAGGTGGCGATCAGGCGGCCCTTTTCGGTGAGCTCCACGCCCTCGACGCGGCCGTTGACGATTTCCGCCAGCTGCAGGTAGGCGACGAATTCGTTGATGACGATCTTCTGGCCGATCAGCGAACCCACGGTGTTGGCGTCCTGCCAGGGCACGCCGATCACCCAGGCGATCGGCGCCAGCACGTAGCCGAAGATGGTGGCCAGGTCGGTGGGCTTGCCCAGGTAGGCGGCCAGGCCGGTGACGTCGCCGATCCAGGTGAGCGGCCAGTTGATCAGCGCGATCAGCGCGATGAAGGCCAGCAGCATCGCGCCGATGTTCAGCGCCAGGCGCAGGCCGTCGGCGGCGCCGGCGGCCGCGGCGTCGATGACGTTGCTGGTGGTCTTTTCGACCTCCATCTTCACCGTGCCGCGGGTCAGCGGGCTGCCGCCGTCCGGGATCAGCAGCTTGGCGATCACCAGGGACGCCGGCGCCGCCATGATCGACGCCGCCAGCAGGTGCTTGGCGTAGACCTGCGCCTC
>CAZXTV010000333.1:0-2491 GCA_964643705.1 uncultured Arenimonas sp.
AGCGTCGGAGGCCATTCATGTACCTGTCTAAACTGACGCTCGATCCACGCCATCCGCAGGCGCGGCGCGATCTGGGCGATGCTTACGAAATGCACCGCACCCTGGCCCGCGCATTCGCGCCCGACCAGGGGCTGCTTGACGCCATCGACGCCTATGCGCAAGGCATCCACCCGTGGCGCGACGGGCAGTCCAGCCGGCGTGTCATCGAGGCCACCGACGCCCTTCTGCGCGGCGAGCTGGGCAGGCTGCGCCGCAAACCGCTGGCGGGCCTGTGGCGCAACCTCAAGCTGCGGAGCGAGCTGGGCTACTGGGGCCGCTGAAACGGGTCAGCGCTGCTGGCCGAGCTCGAGCAGGAAGATGCCGGAGCCGCCTTCGCGGATGCCGTAGCCCAGCTGCATCGGCCCCAGCCAGGAATCGAAGCCAAAATACACGCTGCCATGCAGCTCCCGACTGCCGTCTCCCAGCGACTGGCTGCCGTTCCAGGTGCGTCCGAATTCGATGGTGCCGCCAAGCACCGCGGACCGGCTGAGCACGCGGCCCAGTTCGTAGGTGTAGCCGACGTAGGCCAGCGCGTAGTTCTCTACCAGGCGTTCATTGGGCCGGAAGCCGCTGAACCGGGTCAGGCCGCCCAGCCTGAAAAGGCCCTGCACGGGCACGTCCATGTCGCTGTCGCTGGTGTGCAGGCGAATACCGCCGAAGCCGGAGTGTTTGCCGATGGCATGCGCCGTGACGGCATCAAAGTTGTTGAGCGTGTAGTCCGCGCCCGCGCCCAACCCGGTGCGCGAATGCACCTGGCCCAGCACGGCGTACTGGCCGGCGCGCGGCAGGAACAGGCTGTCGATGCGGTCGTAGGTCAGCGCCCACTCCAGTTCGCCCTGCTCGAAGTCCAGCCCCTGCACCAGCGGGTCGCCCAGCTCGAGCTCGATCCGGCCGCTGCGGCGGCGGTAGGCCAGGGTGGCGGCGCCGTAGTTGCTGAACTCGCGGCCCAGCGCCAGCTCGATGCCCGCGTTGGGGGCGCGGTAGTTCGCCAGGCGTTCGCCGTCGGCGTCGAACAGGCCGAACTTGGGCGATTCATAGCTGGCGCTGGCGATGAAGAAATAATCGCCCTGCGGATCCAGCGGCTGGTAGTAGTCCAGCAGCAGGCCCGGCTCGTCGCCCAGCTGCAGCAGGCCGCGCAGTTCGCCGCCGCGCGAATTCACCGGCGAGCGCAGCACGCCGCCGCGCAGGTTCACGAAGAAGTCGCCGTTGAAGTCGGAATAAACGCTCAGCCCGCTTTCCAGGTAATTGGGGCCGAAAGCGTGCGGCACCACGTGGATCACCAGCCCGGTGTCGCCGTTTTCCTCGACCAGGTCGTAGGTCACCAGGTCCAGCGTGTCCAGGCCGTGGATGCGGCGCAGGCCGCTTTCCAGCGCCTGGGCGTCCAAGGGCTGGCGCAGCGGCACGTCGATGTGCGACAGCACGAACTCATCGGCATAGCGGCTGCGGTTGTCCAGGCGCACGAAATCCACCACCGGCGGCGACGTGGCCACGGCGGCGCGGTTCGCGGCCAGGCGCGCGGCCTGGTCGGGCCCGACCGACAGCGCCGCCAGGCGCGGCCGCACCTGCACCAGCCCGGCTTCGGCCAGTTCAAGCGCGAGGTCGAGCTTCGAGAAATCGCTGGTGCCCACCTCGGTGCCCAGCGGTGGCGACACCAGCACGTCGCGGCCCTGCAGGCTGGCCGTTTGCGCCGCGGCGCTGCCGACGGTCATGAAGCCGCTGATCTGGTCGATGATGGCGAACAGCCCCGCGCCTTCGTCCAGCGGCCGCAGCGGCGTGCCCACGTCCACGGCGATCACGATGTCGGCGCCCATCGCCCGCGCCACGTCCACCGGCACCTGGTTGGCCAGGCCGCCGTCCACCAGCACCATCCCGCCCACCCGCACCGGCCGGAACACGCCCGGGATCGACATGCTCGCGCGCATGGCCTGGGCCAGGTTGCCGTCGCCTATGACCACGGCCTGGCCGGTGTTGAGGTCGGTGGCGACGGCGCGGAAGGGAATCGGCAGCGCGTCGAAATCGCCGGCCAGCGCCGCCGGCTGGGTCAGGCGCTCGAGCAGCAGCACCACCCGCTCGCCCGAGACCAGGCCTGAGGCGATCTTCAGGCCTTCATTGCCGATGCCGGGTTTGCCGGCGACCAGGGCCAAGTCGTCGTCGCGCTTGCGCCGGAAGGACCGCGCCGGCCGGTCCAGACGGTCGCTGAACATCGCCGGCCAGTCGATGGCGCGCAGTTGGGTTTCAATCTGCGCGGCCGAAAGGCCCGAGGCGTACAGGCCGCCGACCAGCGCGCCCATGCTGGTGCCGGCGATGCAGTCAACGGGCACATTCAGGCGTTCGAGCTCCTTGAGCACCGCCACGTGCGCGAAGCCGCGCGCACCGCCGCCGCCCAGCCCCAGGCCGATGCGCGGGCGATCGGGATCGCCGCCGCCACTGCGGCAGGCCTTGGTCTGCGCCG
>CAZXTV010000334.1:0-2487 GCA_964643705.1 uncultured Arenimonas sp.
CGGGCATGGACCCGGCGGTGTTCCGCGGTTTCGGCAGCGAACTGGGTCGCGATTACCGTGGCACGCTCGACCGTTTCCTGATGCTCGAAGCCCAGGGTTCGGACCACGTTCGCGAAGAACTGCGCCTGCTGCGCGCGGAAGTGTTCGCCCACGGCGAGCCCGGCGCCGACGTGCTGTGCGACGGCCTGCGCCTGCTGGAAGACACCGACCTGCGCGCCGTCCTGCCGGACCTGGCCATGCCCAGCCTGTGGCTGGCCGGCCGGCGTGACCGACTGGTGTCGCCGGCGGCCATGCAGGCAGCGGCGGCGCTGGCGCCGGGCGCCCGCTTCCACCAGGTGCAGCACGGGGGCCATGCGCCCTTCCTGACCCATGCCGGTGAAGTGGCCGGCGTGCTGCGCGACTTCGCGAAGGATTGCCCGCCATGAGTCCGGTCTTCGACCGTCGCCAGCTGCGCCGCGCCTTTGGCCGGGCCGCGCCGAACTACGCGGCCGTCGCCGCGCTGCAGCGCGAGGTCGAAACGCGCCTGCTCGAACAGCTCGATTACCTCGACGACCGCCAGCCGGCCCGCATCCTCGACCTCGGCAGTGGCCCGGGCCGCGCCGCCGGCGCGATGAAAAAACGCTGGCCCAAGGCCGAGGTGCTGGCCCTGGACGCCGCCTTGCCCATGTTGCGCGAAGTGCCCCGGCACACCCGCTTCTGGCGTCCGGTGCGGCGGGTCTGCGCCGATGTCACCGCGCTTCCGCTGGCCGACCAGTGCGCCGACGTCCTGTTTTCCAGCCTGTGCCTGCAGTGGGTGGAAGACCTGCCGACGGTGCTGGCCGAATTCCGGCGCGTGCTGCGGCCCGACGGCCTTCTGCTGTTTTCGACCTTCGGCCCCGGCACGCTTTGCGAACTGCGCGAGGCCTACGAAGCCATCGGCGAAGTGCCGCCGCTGTCGCCGTTCGCGGCCATCCAGCAGGTGGGCGACGCACTGCTCGCCGCGGGTTTCAAGGACCCGGTGATCGAACGCGACAACTACACGCTGACCTATCCCGACCTGCGTTCACTGATGCGCGAACTACGCGCCATTGGCGCCGGCGACGCGCGCCACGACCGTCCGCGCGGCCTCGGCGGGCGCCGTCGCCTGCAGCGGGTGACGGCGGCCTGCGAAAGCCAGCGCCGCGACGAAGTGCTGCCCAGCACCTGGGAAGTGATCACGGCCCAGGCCTGGGGCCCGGCACCCGGTGCGCCGCGTCGCGTCGGCGGGGCCGACCTGGCCAGCTTCCCCGCCGACCGCATCCCGCGTCGTCGCCGCTAGCCCGATGACGGCGCTAGACTGCGCCCGACCTTTTGAGTTGGAGATCCGACATGCGCCATTTCCGCCTGCCTGCGCTTGCCGTGGCCCTTAGCCTGGCGCTCACCGCCTGCATGGCCCCCACCAGCCGTGAGGTCCGCCCCGTGGAAAACGAACCGCTGCTCGACAAGGACTGGCGCCTGCTCAGCGCGCCCGATGGCCGCAACCTGCCCACCCAGGGCGCGGGTTCGGCGATGCTGCGTTTTTCCGCGGCGCGTTTTTCCATGACCGGTCCGTGCAACAACCACGGCGGAAGCTGGAGCCGGCAAGGCGACCAGCTGGTGTTCGGCGGCGAAACCGGCATCGCCAGCACCAAGCGCGGCTGTCCGCGCGAGCTGATGCAGCGCGAATCGGACCTGCTTGCTGCGTTCGCGCAGCCGGTCCGCGCGGAGTTCGACGGCTCCAAGCTGCGCCTGGTGTCGGCCGACGGCGCGCGATGGACCTTCGACAGCCAGGACATCCCGACCAGCGCCGGCCGCGAGCGCATCGTGCTGGTGTCGGGCGAACGCAAACCCTGCAGCGGCGTCGACCGGGCCCAGTGCCTGCAGGTGCGCACCGAACCCGGCGCGCCCTGGCAGCACTATTACGGCGAGATCGAAGGTTTCAGCTGGCAGCAGGGCGTGGACTACGTGCTGCGCATCCGCGAACACACCGTCGCCAACCCGCCCGCCGACGGCAGTTCGCGCCGCTGGGTGCTCGAGGAAATCCTGGACCGCAGCCGGCCCTGAGCCGGCTAGCGCGAAACCTGCGCGATCCAGTCTTCCAGGTTGTAGTAGTTGCTGACCCGCGCGATCAGGCCGTCGCGCACGTCGAAGAAGGCGCCGCCGGGCAGCACGTACTTCTGGCCCCCGGCCGGGGGCAGGCCGGCGTCGTCGGCCAGGTATTCGCCGTGCACCGTGTATTCGGCGGCGGCGCGGTCGCCGGCCTGGTTGGCCATGACCACGATGTCGCGAAGCTGCTCGCGGTAGCAGCGATCCATGCGCGCCAGGAAGTCGGCGAAGGCGGCCTTGCCGGTTTCGCGCGCGCCCTGGTTGATGTCGTGGGCGATGTCGTCGGCAAGCAGGTCGAGCATGGCCGCGGTATCGCCGCGGTTGAAGGCGGCGTAGTAGCGAAGCACCAGTTCGATGGCGCGGTCGGAGGCGCGCTTTCCGTCA
>CAZXTV010000335.1:0-2487 GCA_964643705.1 uncultured Arenimonas sp.
CCTCGTCCTTCATGCTCGCGGCGAGCGCCGCCATGTCGAGTTCGTAGAGCTTGTTGTCGAGGCGCGACTTGGCCGCGTCCTCGCAGGCTTTTGCCGCCAGGTCGCCCGGCGTTCCGGGAGACCCGCCGCCGCCACAGGCGGCCAGCGTCAGTACTGTCACCACCATCAGCCACGTCCGCATCCGACCCTCCTTGTTCCAGGCCAAGCCCGAATGCTGGGGAATCCGGCCGGGCGGGCCTTTCAACAGCTGCCAAATTAGCGCAATTGCTCTATCCGCGCCATTGCTGCTGTCGTGAAGGGGTGGTCAGGACATCAGTAGCGGGGAACCGCCGGGTCGATCTCGACCGACCAGGCGTCGATCCCGCCCTCGACGTTGTAGAGGTCGTGGAAGCCCAGCCCCCGGAAGTGCTCGGCGGCCTGCCGGCTGGAGTTGCCGTGGTGGCAGATGAAGGCCAGCGGCAGGTCCTTGGGCAGCGCTTCGAGCCGTTCCCGGCTGTCCTCGTCCAGCACTTCGTGCGGGTGCGGGAAGGGCACCTGGGCGCGCTCCCCGGCCGGGCGCACGTCGATGACGTCGATGGTGCCGGCGATGATGTGGTCGTGCAGCTGCTGCACGCCCTCGGGCTTCACGGCGGCCGGCGCGTTGGGGTTGTGGATGGCCAGGCCGGCGCCGCGGGCGTCTTCCACCCAGTCGATGCGCAGGCCGCGGGCACGCGGCACGCTGGCCAGGTCCAGGTGCAGGCGGATGCCGGCGGCTTGCGTCACGACTTCGTTGCCGCTGGCCGGCTTGAGCTCGAAGCGGGCGTTGAAGCGCGGGTCCACCGACAGGTGCAGCACCACGCCGTCCTCGGCGTTTTCCAGTGCGCGGCCGATGGCCTCGGCCGCGGCCGGGGTGATCTCGACCGCCGGCGGGCTGCGGTCCGGCGCGGGCAGGCCCAGCATTTCGTGCAGTTCGCCGCTGTTGAGCATCTGCTCGATGATGTCGCTGCCGCCGAGGAGTTCGCCGCCGACGTAGAGCTGCGGGATCGTCGGCCACTGGCCAAACAGCTTGATGCCCTCGCGGACTTCCGGGTCGGACAGCACGTCCACGTGGCCGAACGACGGCACCAGCCCCTTCAGGATGCCTGCCGCCTTGGCCGAAAAGCCGCACTGCGGCATGTCGGGATTGCCCTTCATGAAGAGCACGACGTGGTTCGCACCGAGGATCTGTTCGATGCGGGCGCGGGTATCGGGGGAGAGGGACATGGGGGAACTCCGGAAATTAACCCGTGCATTCTACCCCCATGCCCTGAACCAACCTTCAAACCGGACTCCTACAGGGGCTTGAACAGCCGCCCGGCAAACGGCAGGGCCAGGGCCATCCAGTCGGCGTAGGCGCGGGCCGAGGGGTGCAGGCCGTCGTCGGCCAGGCGGTCGGGTTGGTTCCCGGGTGACCGGCTGGCGGGGGTGATGTCCACGAAGGCCACGCCCCGGGCCGCGCATTCGGCGGCCGCGGCGGCGTTGTAGGCGTCCAGTTCGCTGGCGATGCGGGCGGTGTCGCGGCCGCTGGCCAGGCCGAAGGGCGTGACGCCCCAGTCCGGGATCGACAGCACCAGCACCCGGTCGGCGCGGCCGCCGGCCAGGCGGATCGCCCGCTCGAGCAGGCCTGCGAACTCGCCGCGGTAGTCGTCCGCCGGCCGCCCGCGGTACTGGTTGTTGACCCCGATCAGCAGGCTGACCAGATCCCATTGGCCCAGGGGTTCGGCGGCGTCCATGGCCGCGGACAATTCGTCGGTGGTCCAGCCGGTGGTGGCGATGATGCGCGGCTCGGCCAGCGCCACGCCGCGTTCGCGCAGCGCCGCGGCCAGCTGCACCGGCCAGCGCCCGGCTTCGGGTACTGACTCGCCGATCGTGTAGGAGTCGCCCAGCGCCAGGTAGCGCAGATGCCCAGGTTCGCCGGCGGGCAGCGCCATGGCCATCGCCAGCAGCGTCTCAGGCCACATGGCGCTTGCGCTGGCCCGCGCGCGCCGCCAGCACCCGGTGAATGCGTTCGAACACCTCGCGCACCACCGGCGCCTCGGGCAGCAATGTGATGCGGAAGTGGCGCGAGCCCGGCACGTTGAAGCCACTGCCCGGCACCACCAGCACGTCCTCGTTTTCCAGCAGGTCCAGCGCGAAGGCCTGGTCGTCGAAGCCGTCGGCCGCCGGGCCCACCACCTGCGGGAAGGCGTAGAGCGCGCCCATCGGCGCGACCACCGACAGGTGTTCGCTGGCCGCGCAGCCGTCGATCACGGCCTGGCGCGATTCGTACAGGCGCCCGCCGGGCACGGTGAGCGCGCGGATGGTTTCCGGCCCCTGCAGCGCCGCCGGCACCGCGAACTGGCCGGGCACGTTGGCGCACAGGCGCATCGCGCTGAGCAGGTCCAGCGCATGGTGGAAGTCGCCCACGCGCAGCGGGTCGCCCGAAAGCACGGCCCAACTCTTCGGCTGAGAGCCATCCTATAAACGATC
>CAZXTV010000336.1:0-2486 GCA_964643705.1 uncultured Arenimonas sp.
TACACAGTAGACAATTTCTTCAAATTTTGATGTGTCTATAATTGATTTTCAAAGGTCACTACTTGTCCCGAACTTCGGGAGAATCTTTGACGATTAACCCCGAAATATCGGGGCATTGCCCTGTGTGTTTAATGATGATTTTAATCGTGTCGATTTCATGTGTTTAAAATTTGTTTTTAGCGGGGGTCGATTTCGAAGTCGATAATTTCCTTCGAAGCCGAATTTAAGGGGAAAAGACGTGTTGAGGAAATCGCTGGTGGAAAAGACTGAAAATAAAAAACAGGAAATCCAGTTTATTTTTAGTCTTCGGAATAGGAGTTTACATCAGTTGACAGTACACTTAGCTAAGCTTTTACATACACGAAATTCTGTGCGTGAGGACAGGGACAGCAGCAGATTGGGAGCATATAGTGATTTATTTACCATGAAAATCGTAAATCCTACTTTCGATTTTCATGGTAAAAGCTCGTGGTATTTTCTCTCTTCTGCAGGAATATCTTTCCAATTTTCCGGCCATAGGCCTACTGGGTCCGAGGCAAGAAGGAAAGACGACCTTGCTCAAAACGGCTATCGAAATCAAAAACACCCTTTCGCCCAAACTCAGCAAAGGAATGCAGATCAGCATGGAGGACACGGGTGCTGAAAAGGGGGGGATTATCTGTCGGATTTCGGGAAGCTTTCCTCTTCCTGAAAAAGTGATGGCGATGGGATTGAGGGAGTTTTTGGTAAACTAATTTATATAAAAATAATGCCGCTTATTTCCCCTACCTAAATCCTTCTGTGTAAAATTAATTTTCAATGAAGATTTCTGAAATTAAAATCAGAGATCTTTTAACTATTTAAACGTAATAATTTACTAAAAAAATTAAAGTTTTCGTGGCGGTAATTGCTGTCTTTGCCTTACCACATTTTGGAATGGCGTGTAGTGGAAGTTGGTATACTTGCGAAAATTTGGAAGAATTCTTGATTCAAGTTGCCGAGAATTGTCCGTGTGATGGAAGTATGATCATTGAAGATTGTGATGCTGGAATGATCGAACTTGATTATAGTTGCGAAGATTAATCAAGTACTTGAGCATCCCAAGTTTTTCTTGGGATGCCTTTATAAATTCATGGAATTTTAATTTTATAAATTAATGAGAGCCTTTTTTCTTCTTGCATTGGTTTTTTGTTTTTCATGCCACTCTGATACAATTAAACCATTAAAAATTCATTTTGAGGAAATAAATTTAATCATTGATCAGGTTGGAGTTTCGTCATCAAAACCTTTTTTTTCTTCACCGATTCAAGTGGAATGTATGTTTTTGATGAATTTAGAAGAACAATTGTCAGGTTTAGTCAAAACGAAGTAGTACCTGAGGAGATTATATCGTTTGTAGATGAGGATCGATTTGAAGTCTCCGAGATGCAAGGCTTTATTTATTCCAAAAGCGGGTTTTTTATTTTTAATCCAAATCAGATTATTCATTTGGATAATAAAGGAATGGTAAATAAAATCCGATTAGAGGATTTGATAATTGATTCAACGGATGAATTTCTGGACTATGGTTATAAAATTCAATTTAACTTGACTTTTGGGAAGACCATTTCAGCTTTTGATCCTGAAAATAACAGATTGTTTTTTGTTTTAAAGAAAGATAAGGAAATGAAAGTTGGAGAATATTCATTGAATTCTCCTTCAAAAGTGAAGGTCTATGATATCATCGATAATGATATGATCGATGTCCAAAGAATTGGCAATCAGTTTACAAGCAAGATTTCATTAAGTAATGCTGTTAGCCCAATTTTAAGTTATGGGAATGAAAGACTTCTTATTTCCTATCCATATGAAAACTCTTTTCAGGTATTTGATTTGAAGACAAATAGGCTTTTAGAAAGTACTATTACTTCCTCGATACACCCGAATTCGAAAGAAATTCAATATGTTGAAAAAGATGAACTAAATGAGTTTGTTGGTAAAATAAAAGCTTGGAATAACGATATTACATTTGGACCGATCTATTGGGATGAAGAAAATCAAGTCTATTACCGATTAGTAAAAGGAGTTTCAAAGAGTTTGAATCCATTTGATGGTGAGCTTTTTCTATCACTTTTTGATTCTAATTTTTCCTTGATTCAAGAGCAACAATTAATGGAATATGGTTCAAATCTCTCCTTTGAGTATTTTAAAGCGGATAAAGAGATCTGGATAAAGAAGGTTTCAACGGCAGAAGATGAGTTGGCATATCAAACTATAATCTTGTCTAAGTGATTTTTAAATCCTTTAGCATAGATAGGTTACATATCTTCTTTGAAAAAGTTTGATAATCAGGTTGTTTGGTAGATTGGCTAAGAATAAAAAAGCCCAAGACCTATTCGATTTTGTGCTTTTTGAGTGGGATCTAAGGGATTCGAGCTCATGAACTTCCCGCTGGCTAGCGGGACGCTCTAAGCCAACTGAGGTAAGAATAAAAAAGCACAAGACCTGTTCGATTTTGTGCTTTGTGA
>CAZXTV010000337.1:0-2485 GCA_964643705.1 uncultured Arenimonas sp.
GCTCGCGCATGTCCTCGACCAGCTCGAGATGCGTCAGGCCCGGGTGGCCCCATTCCAGGTCGGCCATGAACTTCGGCAGGATGCCGATCACCTCGCCGCCCTTGGACAGCGCGCCGTCGGCCAGCGAGCCCATCAGGCCCTGCGAGCCGCCGCCGTAGACGACGCTGCAGCCGCTGCTGGCCAGGGTTTCGCCGAGCTGGCGCGCGGCGGCGTGGTATTCAGGCGCCACCTGGGCGCTGGAGGCGGCGTAGACGCAGACGCGCATGGATTCACTCCCGGGAGCGGCGTGGGGGAGCGCATTGTGCCACCGGGCATCGCCGAAGGCTCGGGCCGCCTGTCGCTGGTGGAGAAGCTGCTGCGCCTGCCCGATGAATGGAGTGAGCTGGAAAAAGGTGCGCCAGCAGGTCTGCACCCGGGGGTGCAGGCAGGGCTATTTCCAACCGTCCGCGTCAGCGAGGGCGGCCGGTGAAGCCCGCCGCCTCCCGCAGCGCGGAACCGTCCATCAGCGTGCCGTCCATCATCACCTGCTCGACCCGGCGCAGCGCGCCAAGGTCGCGGCTGACGTCGCCGTCCACCAGCAGCAGGTCGGCCTCCTTGCCAACGGCGATCGAACCCGTCCGGTCGTCGGCGCCGACCAGCCGCGCCGGCGCCAGGGTGGCCGTCGCCAGCGCTTCGGCGGGCGTCATGCCGGCCTTTTGGTAGAGCTCGAGCTCGCGCACCAGTTCGATACCCCAGCCGTCGGTCCCCGCGACGATCGGCACGCCCGCACGATGCAGCGCGCCGACCAGTTCGAGCAGTTTGGCGAAGCTCTGGCGATAGTCGTCGCGGGTCAGGCCGGGCAGCAGCGGATACCCGCCAGCCTTGAAGGCCCGGTCCAGCACCGGCGTCGTGATGCCCATGTACGGCGCATAGGCCGGGGCCGGCTCGCCGCCGTCCATGGTGAAGCTGCTTTCGAAGATGACCAGGGTCGGATCGACCCAGGTGCCGCGCTCGGCCAGTTCGGCGATGAAGTCGCGCATCGGCGGCGCGTCGAGGTCAAGGTCCTTGGCATGACGCGCAGGACCCTCGAAGCGGGCTGCGGTGTTGGCCACGTCCACCACCTCCTTCGGCATGCCCTGCATCACCACGAAGTTGATGTGGGTCAGCTCGTCATAGCCAGCCCGCACGGCTTCCAGCGGCCGCATGCCCGCGGGCACATGGCCACTGACGTGCAGTCCCAGCCGTTTCGCCTCGGCCGCGCCCGGAGCGATCCAGGCAGGGTCCATGCTGGTGTAGAACTTCACGCCCCACAGCCCGGCCGCCTTGGCTTGGCGCACCGCCGCGATCGTCTCTTCGACGCCGGAAACCGTGGTCGCGCCCTGGGCGGCCAGCGGGTCCTTGCGGTCGATGATCGGCTGGACCCAGTCCTCGGCCATCAGCAGTTCGCCGGCGGCGCGGCGGGTACGCACGTCCACCGCGCGGTCGATCAGGGTGCCGGGGCTGCGGAAGCTGGTCATGCCGGTGGCGACATTGGCGAGCACGTCCCAATCGCTGCCGATGTGCATGTGCGCGTCCCACAGGCCGGGGACGAGCGTCTTGCCGCGGCCGTCGATGGTGCGGGCCCCCGTGGGTGCCGTGAGCGAGCCGGCTGCGCCGATCTCCACGATCTTGCCGTCCCGGGTCAGTACCGCCTGCTCCTCCAGGAAGCCGCCGCCGTCCGGGCTCGTGATCCGGACATTGTCGAACAGCACCGGCGCCTTGGCGGCCGGGGTGAGGAAGCGGGCGGCGACCGCCTTGACCGCTTCGGCCGTGGCCTTGTCCTGGATCGCACGCAAGCTGCGGGCGTTGTCTTCGTACCCAGCCGGCATCAGCGAGATCCAGCCGACAGTGGCGAACAACTTGCCCTCCTCGTCCAGCCAGACCGGCATGGGCGAGGTGGTGAGGCCGCGGACGAAAGCGAGCTGGATCGACCTGGGCCCGCCCGGGCCCTCGACCGTGGCCACGGTGTCGCGCTGGAGCCTGGCGCGGCCACTGGGCAACAGTGCGATCCCGGCTTCGCCCGCGGCCACCAGGCGGTTGATCAGATGTTCGCTCAGCAAGCCCGGGCCGCCCGCGGTCACATACGCCGCTCCTTGCGCAGGGCCACTGCCGCTGTCAGACGGGGACGTCCAGCGGGCGGTGCCGTCAGCCCCTAGCGTGTAACTCTCTGCAGCATTGCCACTGATGGACACGCCGCGGATGTGAATTTCCCCCGGCAGGCCGTCGGCGCCAAGTTTCAGGGTGGCATCCGTTTCGGTGATCCAGCCGCGCAGCGACTCGCTGTGCCGATAGGCGATCCGTCCGTCAGGGAGGGTCCAGCGCCATTGCTGGCCGTGCTGTGCGCTGTCCGACACCACCACGTAGCGCGCTGCGTCGGCCGGCGGCACGAGCAACGATTCCTTGGGGGCACTGCCCGGGCCTGGCGGCGCGAAGCTGTGTCGGGAATGCGCCTCGAGGGCGGCCGGCA
>CAZXTV010000338.1:0-2481 GCA_964643705.1 uncultured Arenimonas sp.
GGACCTGGAACTGTCGGCGCTCGAGCAGGAAGGCCGCGGCGAAGTCGTTTCAAACCCGCGCGTCATTACGGCCAACCAGCGTGAAGCCATCATCCGCCAGGGTGACGAAGTGGCCTACCTGACGGTGCAGCCCGCCACCACGCCGGGGTCCGTGCCCCAGACGACCGTGGAGTTCAAGGAAGTGCTGCTTGAGCTCAAGGTCACCCCGACCATCACCCAGGACGGCCGCGTCTACCTGAACCTGGCGGTGAAGAAGGACGAGGTCAGCGAGCTGATCGCCAACCCGGCCGGTGGCTTCGTGCCGCAGATCGCCCGTCGCGAGGTCAGCACGGCCGTGTTGATCGACAACGGCCAGACCGTGGTCGTCGGCGGCGTGTACGAGTTCAGCAACCGCGAAGACCTGCGCAAGGTTCCCTTCCTCGGCGACCTGCCGGTGCTGGGCAACCTGTTCAAGAACAAGTCCCGCGGCATCGAGAAGGCGGAGCTCCTGATCTTCGTCACCCCGCGCGTCCTGCAGGTCGCCCACCGCGGCTCGTGACTGAACGGCGACAACGCATGGACAGGGCCGCGCAAGCGGCCCTGTTCCTTTCTGGCATCCTGAGGCCATGAACCCGTCGCTGCGAACCACGCTCCGGCCCGGCGAGGTCCTGTTCCGGGAAGGGGATCCGCCCGACACCGCCTACCTGATCGAAACCGGCGGCATCGAGGTGCGGGCGCGCCAGCGTGGCAAGGACGTGGTGCTGAGCCTGCTCGGGCCCGGCGACCTGGTCGGCGAGATGGCGGTCATCGACGACTCCCCGCGCACCGCCACGGCCATCGCCATCAGCGAATCGGTGCTGTTCCCGATCGACCGCAGCCAGATCGCCGAACGCCTGGCGGGCACGGATCCGATCGTGCGCTCCCTGCTCGAAGGCCAGCTCAAGCGCTACCGCGGCGCACTCGCGGCCCTGCAGGGCCGGGGCCCGGACACGTCCAATGTGCCCATGACCACGTCCGAGCGCCTCGGGGTGAACAAGATCCGGCTCGAGTCCCAGCTGCGCGAAGCCCTGGCGGCGCGCGGACTCGAGCTGAGCCTGCAGCCCCTGCTCGACGTCGACCGAGGCTTGATCGCGGGCTACGAAGCCCTGGTGCGCTGGCACCACCCCGAGCGCGGTCCGATTTCGCCTGCCGAATTCGTGGCCCTGGCCGAGGAAACCTCGCTGATCGTGCCGGTCGGCGAATACGTCATGGATGCCGCCTGCGAGTCGGTGGCACGCCTGGTGGAGGCCGGCCACGGCCGGCCCTTCGTCGCCGTGAACGTCTCGGCACGCCAGCTTTCCCATCCGGGCCTGGTCGAACGCATCGTCGCCCGCGCCGACGCGGCAAGCCTGCCGCGCGGCACCATCAAGCTCGA
Organism: uncultured Arenimonas sp.; assembly: GCA_964643705.1. Lineage (GTDB taxonomy): Bacteria > Pseudomonadota > Gammaproteobacteria > Xanthomonadales > Xanthomonadaceae > Arenimonas. Next base: position 1,394 of record CAZXTV010000338.1, read on the forward strand.
GATCACCGAAAGCCAGGTGCTCGACTACGACCTGGTCGGCCAGGTGATCAACCTGTGCCACAACCACGGCATCAAGGTGGCCCTGGACGACTTCGGTACCGGTTATTCCCACCTCGCGCACCTGCATCGCCTGGAATTCGACGTGCTGAAGGTCGACCAGGCGTTTTCCCGGCACATGGTCGGCGACCCGCGCGCGATGGCCGTGGTCGAAGCGATCGTGCAGCTGGGCCGCGCGCTGCAGGCCGAGATCGTGGTCGAGGGCGTCGAGACCCCCGCGCAGCTGCAGGCGCTGAGGCGGCTCGGCTGTCACTACGCACAGGGTTACCTGATCGGCCGGCCGCGCACGCTGGCGGAAATCCTCGCCGTGCCCCCGCCGGGTCCGTTCGGCGGCTAGGGTAAGCTTCGTCCAGACCCAGGTCGCACGGAGCGCCAGGAATGCCCTCGATGTCACTTCACACCCGCATGTTGCTCGGCTTCGTCGTCGGCACCGTGCTGGGACTCGCCGCCAATATCCTTGCCGCCGACGCCGCCTGGCTGAACCTGGTGACAACTTATGTCGCCGACCCGGTCGGACAGGTTTTCCTGCGCCTGCTGTTCATGCTGGTCATCCCGCTGGTGTTCTCGGCGCTGGTGTTGGGCGTGGTGGAAATCGGCGACCCGCAGTCGCTGGGACGCATCGGCGGCAAGACCCTGGTCTGGATCCTGGCGGTCACAACCATCGCGGTCACGATCGGCCTGGTGATGGTTAACCTGATCCGCCCGGGGCAGGGCATCCCGCCCGAGCTGGGCGCGGAAATCATGGCCGGGGCCGGCGAACGCGCCACCCAGATCGCGGCAAGCCGCGACGCCGTCAGCGGCCTGGACGTGCTGCTCAACATCGTGCCGCGCAACCCGGTGGCGGCCGCGGCCAACGGCGACCTGATCGCGGTGATGTTCTTCGCGCTGATGTTCGGCATCGCCGCCACCGTCATCCGCAGCGACGGCACCCGGTCCTTCGTGTCCGCGGTGCAGGGCGTCTACGACATCTGCCTGAAGCTTATCGACTGGGTCATCCGGCTGGCGCCCTGGGCCGTGGCCGCGCTGCTGTT
>CAZXTV010000339.1:0-2475 GCA_964643705.1 uncultured Arenimonas sp.
TTCGGATTCTCAGGATCGCGTTTCATATAAAACGCCTTCGCTTCCGAAGGCCAGGTCGACCCGCAGCTGCTGGCGCGCCTGCAGGCCGATCCCTGGTTCGCCCTGCCCCCGCCCAAGAGCACCGGCCGCGACCAGTTCCAGCTGCAGTGGCTGCGTCCCTTCCTGGGCGCGCAGTCTCCGGCCGACGTACAGGCCACCCTGTGCGAGCTGAGCGCCGCCACCGTGGCCGATGCCCTGCTGCGGGAAATGCCGGGCTGCCGGCGCCTGCTGGCCTGCGGCGGCGGCGTGCACAACCCGGAACTGATGCGGCGCCTGGCCGCGCGCCTGCCCGGCGTCACCGTGGCCAGCACGGCCAGCGTGGGCATTGATCCGGATTTCGTCGAAGCCGCCGGTTTTGCGTGGCTGGCCCGGGAAACCCTGGCCGGTCGGCCGGGCAACCTGCCGGCGGTGACGGGCGCGCGCGGCCCCCGCGTGCTGGGCGCCATCCACCGCGCCTGAGCCAGCGACCGCTACTGCCCGGGTTTCTTCCCCGGCGGCGCCATGTACGACGGCGCGTCGTCAGGCAGGCTGTTCAGGGCTTCCATGGCCTCGGGGAAGGCGCGCGCCTCGTCGTCGTTCCAGGCGCCGGCCAGGCGCGCGAGGTCGCCCGGCCCCGGTGCCGGCTCGGGCTCGGCCATGCCCAGCGACTGCTTGAGCAGCAACAGGATCACGTCGTGGAGCGGCCAGCCCTTCTGCCGCGCCATTTCCTTGATGCGCTCGGCCACTCGCTCGTCGATGTCGCGCAACAGGAAGTCGGCCATGGCCTCGATCCTCGGGGGGACGCCCAGCATACGGCCACGGGCGGCGATGGCAAGGCCACGGGTTCAGCCGGCGTTGCCCCGGTAGCCGGCATCGCCCAGGGACTGTTCGATCAGGCCGGCCCGCAGCATGAACAGGTACAGCAGCAAGCCGGGCAGCGCCACCACGGTGGTGAGCAGGTAGAACTGCACGTAACCCAGCGATTCGATCAGGGCGCCGGCCGTGGTGCCGGTGATGAGCCGCCCGACCACGCTCGCCGCCGCCGACAGCAGCGCGAACTGGGTGGCGGTGAAGGCCAGGTTGCATAGCGCCGACAGATACGCGACCACGACCACGCCGCCGATGCCGCTGGCCAGGTTCTCGAAGCCGATGGTGAAGGCCAGCAGGGCGTTCGAATGCCCCACCGAGGCCAGCCAGGCGAAGCTGAGGTTGGACACCGCCATCAGCGCCAGCGCGATCAGCACCGAACGTTTCATGCCGATGGCGGCGTACATCATGCCGCCCAGGAAGATGCCGGCCAGCATGGCCACGAAGCCGAAGCCCACGTCGTAGGTGGCGATTTCGTCGTTGCTGAATCCCAGGTCGTTGAGCAGCAGCCGCAGCGTCAGGTTGGCCAGGGTGTCGCCGATCTTGTGCAGCAGCACGAACAGCAGCACCAGGAAGGCGCCCCGGCGCCGGAAGAATTCCAGCAGCGGGCCGGCGGTGGCTTCCCAGGCCTGGCGCAGGCCGCGGTGGGTGGCGACCACCACGTGGCGCGCGGGTTCGCCCAGCACCAGTCCGGTCAGCATCGCCGGCAGGGCGAAGGCGGCGCACAGCAGATAGGCCAGGGACCAGCCGTGCCGGGCCGCGACGAACAGCGCCAGCGAGCCCGCCGCCACCGCGCCGATGCGCCAGCCGTACTGCGACATGCCCGAGCCCACGCCCAGCTGTTCGGGCTTGAGGGTTTCGATGCGGTAGGCATCGATGACGATGTCGTAGGTGGCGCCGGCCGCGCCCACCGCCACCGCCGCCATCGCGAACAGCGCGAGGTTGGCCTTCGGGTCCAGGAAGGCCAGCCAGGTCACGGCGGCCATCGTCAGCGTGCCCGCCAGCACCAGCCACGACACGCGCTGGCCCAGCCGGCCCAGCAAGGGCAGGCGCAGCGAATCGACCAGGGGCGCCCACAGGAACTTCAGGTTGTAGACCAGGAAAGCCAGCGAAAAGGCCGTCACCGCCTTCTTGTCGATGCCGTCCTGGGCCAGGCGCGTGGTCAGCGTGGCGCCGATCATCGCGAACGGGAAACCCGAGGAGATCCCCAGCATCAGCGCGGCGAGCGGCTCGCGCTGAATGTAGGGCCTGAGGCCGGCGCCCAGCCGGTCGACCCAGGTCGCGCTCACGCGTAATCCACCAGGAAGGGCGCGTGGTCGCTGAATTTCGGTTCGGGGTGGATGCTGCAGCCACGCAGGCGCTCGCGCAGCGAGGGCGTGACCACCTGGTAGGCGAGGCGCCAGCCCACGTTCTTGTCCCAGGCCTGGCCGCGATTGGACCACCAGGTGTAGTCCTCGCCCTCGGGCCGCAGGTGCCGGTAGCTGTCGACCCAGCCGCGCTCGAGGAACAGCGTGTCCAGCCAGGCGCGTTCCTGCGGCAGGCAGCCGGAGTTCTTCTGGTTCGAAGTCCAGTTCCGGATGTCCTTGCGGG
>CAZXTV010000340.1:0-2468 GCA_964643705.1 uncultured Arenimonas sp.
TACAACTACGGCATCGACGACGGCGTGCCCTGGATGGCCCTGCGCCTGGTGCGCGGTGGCCACCTGGGTGAACGCCTGGAACGCGACACCATCGGCCGGGAAGCCGGGCTGGCCTATTTCACGATGGTCGCCGACGCGCTCGACCATGCCCACAGCCTGGGCGTGGTCCACCGCGACCTGAAGCCACAGAACGTGCTGCTGGGCGAACACGGCGAGCTCTACCTGGCCGATTTCGGCATCTCGCGCATGCTCCAGGGCCGCACCACCATCACCAGCACCGGCGCGGTGCTCGGCACGCCGCAGTACATGTCGCCCGAACAGGCCCAGGACTCGCAGGTGGGCCCGGCCACCGACATCTACGCGCTGGGCATCATGGTCTACCAGTGGATGACCGGCGTGCTGCCCTTCGATGCCGACACGCCTTATGCGGTGATGTACAAACACGTCAACGCGCCGCTGCAGATGGAGCCGCTGGAACCCTTCCCGGAGCGTTCGCGCGAGGTGGTGGGGCGCGCCCTGGCCAAGGCCTCCGACGAACGCTGGCCCAGCGCCGGCAAGTTCATCGAAGAGCTCGCCGGCGCACTGGGCGTGCAGGAAGTGCCGGGACAGGTGCTGGCGGCCGGACGGCTGCCGTCGTCGGTGGCCGCGGCGATCTCGGCCCGCAGGCTGTCACGCGTGCCGCCGGCGCCGACCGAGTACCTGGGCCAGACGCCGGCTGGCACGCCGCCGGTGGGCATGCGCCCCGCGCGTCCTGACCAGGAAACGCCGCGGCACGGGACGGCGACGCCGCGCCCGGGATCCGGCCAGCCGGTGCAGCCGACCATCGTGCAGGACGCGGCACCGCCGGAAGCGCCGACCGCGCGCGGACACGCGCTGCCGCCGCCGGGCGGCACGGCTGGCGGAAGTGGCGGAGGCGGCGGAAGTGGTGGCGGCCGCAGCGGTGGCGGCGGTAGTGAGGTCAGCAGCAGCCCCGCCGGTCCCGGCGAACTGCAGTTCCGCCCGCGTACGCCGCCGCCCGCCAAGGCCAGGATGGACCCGAAGCTGCTGGGCATTGGCGCCGGTGCCGCCCTGCTGCTCCTGCTGGTGCTCGCCTGGGCCTTCAGCGGCGGCGACGACGAACCGCCGGTGGCCGAAGCCCCTGCCGTCGCCGAAACCAGCCCCGCTGAAGTCTCCCCCGAAGAACCGGCCGACCCACCACCGCTGCCCGCCGGCGACGCGCGCCTCTTGCTTGAATCCGACCTGGCCTGCGAGCTGTCGATCAACGGCGTGCGCCGCGGCGAGCTCAAGGCGCTGACGCCGCTGCGGCTCGAACTGGCGCCAGGCCGCTACCAGCTCGCTTGCAGTCCGCCGGCGCACCCGGACATCGTGTCCTCGCAGGTGGCGACGGTCGTGCGCGAGGAGCCGACGGTCGCCTTGTTCGAACTCAAGTACGAAATCGAGGAGCGGGAGCGCCAGCGCCAGGCTGCCGAACGCCGCAAGAAGGAACAGGCCGCCGCCGAAGCCCTGGCCCGCCAGCGCCAGGAAGACCAGGAAGCCGCGGAAGCGCGTCGGCTGGTCGAAGAAGCCAGGCGTCGCGAGGAAGACCGCGTCGCCGAGGAACAGCGCAAGCTGCAGGAAGCGCGCAACACCGCTGAACGCCGTCGTCGCGAAGAAACGCTCAAGCTCGACGAAGCGCGCCGCGCGGCGGCCGCTCGCCGCAGCGGCGGCAGCCCGGCCCAGGCCACCGTGGCCGCCCCGCCCGACACCGCCGAACAGGCCCGCCGGGACCAGGCCCGGCAGGACCAGGCCCGTCGCGAGGCCGACGCCCGCCGCCAGGCTGAGGCGAAAAAACAGGCTGACGAAGAGGCCGTGCGCCTGGCTGCCGAAAAACAGGCCGCTGTCGCAACCGCGGCCCCCGCCGCGCCGGTACCCCGGCGGCTGACGCCGGTTCCCGTCAACACGCCGCAGCCGTCCTATCCGCCCGATGCGCTGCGCAGCGGCATCACCGGCGACGTGCAGGTCGAGATCACCATCGGTCGCGACGGCCGGGTCAAGGACGTGCGCGTGCTGCAATCACGGCCGCGCGGAAAGTTCGAACGCGAGGTCACCAACACCGTGCGCCTCTGGCGCTTCGAGCCCCTGGACGAAGAGGCCACGCTCACCCGCACCTTCGTCTTCCGCTAGGCGGCGGTCGCCGGTACCGGCCACAGCGCCAGGATCAGGCCGATCAGGGTGAACTGCAGCGTGTGGTAGCCGGCGTTGATGGCGAAGAGCCTGAAGCTCTTGCGCTCGAACAGGTAGTTGATGCCGAAGCTGGCCGACACCCAGCACAGCCCGGCCGAAAAACCCGCGCCCAGGCCCAGCGCCAGCGTCGGCCGCGGCCCCAGGAACATGGCGAAGACGAAGCTGGCGACAAGGCACAGCACGAAAGTCGTGCCGAAGATCAGCGCCATGTTGCCGTTGGCGACCTGTTCGTCGCTGAGCCCCGC
>CAZXTV010000341.1:0-2467 GCA_964643705.1 uncultured Arenimonas sp.
CCGCGGGCGCATCCTGGAAACGGCGGGCGGGTTTGGTCTGCAGCAGGCGGTCGACCAGCCGCACCACCCAGGCGGGCAGGTAGTCGCGCATCGTGTCCAGGCGCGGCGGTGCCTGCACCAGCCGCTGGGTCAGCGACTCGGCCGGGGTGCCGCCGGAAAACGGCGGCTGCCCGGCCAGCATTTCGTAGAGGATCAGACCCAGCGAATACAGGTCGCTGCGCGCGTCCACCGGCGCGGCGCGGGCCTGTTCCGGGGAAAGATAGTCGGGCGTGCCGATGATCGCGCCCGACTGCGTCAGGCCACTGGTGCCCAGCGATCGCGCCACGCCGAAATCGCTGATCAGCGCATTGCCGGTGGCGTCGACCAGCACGTTGGCGGGCTTGAGGTCCCGGTGAACGATACCGCTGGCGTGGGCGGCCGCCAGGCCCGACGCCAACTGCCGGGCGATGGCCAGCGCCGGTTCCAGCGGCAGCCGGCCTTCGCGGTCGAGACGGCGGTCGAGCGCTTCGCCGTCCACCAGGTCCATGCTGATGAACCAGCGGTCCTCGTGCCGGGCGATGTCGTGGATGCGCACCACGTGCGGGCTGGACACCTGGCGGGCCAGCAGCAGTTCCTGGCGGAAACGTTCGAAGGCCTCGGGTCGCGAGGCCAGCTCCGGGCGCAGCAGTTTTATCGCCACCGGCACGTCCAGGTCGCGGTCGCGGGCCAGGTAGACCACGCCCATGCCGCCGATGCCCAGCATGCGGACGATTTCGAAACGCCCCGCGAGCACCGCGCCGGGCTGGAGTTCGGCGCCGGCATGCTGGCCGGTCATGGTTTCGGGGAAATGGCTGCGGTCGGTGCCGGTCATGGCGGGCTCAGGCCGCGGCGCCGGTGGCGCCCGGCCAGCGGACCTGGCGGGCGACTTCGGCCAGCACCAGTTCGCTGCGGCGCGCCGCCAGCCAAAGCCCGGCGCGTTCGGCGAAGGCCGTCAGCAGATCCAGCTCCAGCGTGGTGATCGCGTGGCCCGGCGCGCGGCTGTCGGCATAGGCCAGGCCCAGGACCTGTTCGCCCGCGGCCAGCGGCAGGCAGACAAGGCTACGCAGCCCGCCGGCCACCACCGAGGCGCGGCCTGCGAACGCGGCATCCATGCCGGCATCGTTGACCACGACAGGGCGGCGCTCGCGCAGTGCGCGGTCGACGGCGCCGCGGCTGCCGTTGAACGCGGGTGCGGACAGGGCGCGATCGTCCAGGCCTTGCCAGGCACGCACGACCGGACCGTCGGGCTGGTTGATCAGCAGAAAGCCGCGTTCGCAGTCGGCCAGGTCGACGACCGCGGCCAGGGTGGCCCGCAGCAGGTCGTCGGGGGCCTGGGAATGTTCGATGGCGCGCTGGTGCAGCACCGACGCCGTTTGCCGGGCGACGCGGCGTTCGCCGGCGCGTGCCAGGGCCTGTTCGTCCAGTTGCGCCAGTTCGCAGGTGACGTCGCCGAACCGCAGCCAGGCATTGGCCGGCAGCAGGCGCCCGTCGGCGGGCAGGCCATCGATGAAACTGCCGTTCTTGCTGCCCAGGTCGTGCAGCCGCCAGCTTTCACCCTCGGGCTCCAGGCGCGCGTGGCTGCGGGAAACCGATGGGTGGTCGATGACCACTTCGCTGGGTGGGACACGCCCCACCTGCAGGCCGCGGCCCGTCGCCAGCAGGGTTTCCACCGCGGCTCCCTCGGGCAGGTAGGCTGTCAGGCGGGCAGGCATGGCCCATCTTAGCCCCAGCCAGCGGGACCTCGTAATGGCAGCGGCGGCGGGCGCGGCCCGCGCCGGTGTTCAGGGACCGTAGTCGCGCAGGTAGCCGATGCTGAAGGCCAGGGTGTCTAGGCCCGACAGCAGTTCGCCGGCGATGTTGGCGACGTCGCGCGTGGCCCGCCAGTCATCGGGGATATGGGTGCCCGCGCGCGCCGACACCCGCGAACGCATCGCGTCCACCAGGGCATTGGCGGCGGCGAAGTCGGCGACGTCCACGGCGTCCTCGATGCCGTCGATCATCGCCACCAGTGGCGCTTGTTCGCTGGCCGCCAACAGGCCGGCCTGGTCGCGCAGGAACTGGATCTTCTGGGCGACCACCACGTCGGTCGGCCGCAGGTCCTGGGCCACGATGAACTGCGAGAAGCCGCCGGTGGTGCCGCGGGTGCGCACGCTGCCCGGTTCGACGGCATTGGTGATGTCGCGGAAGGCCCCGCCCAGCGGCGCCTTGAACAGGCGCAGGCGTGAGCCGGCGGTGTAGGGCAGGGCGTGGGTGTGCACTTCGACGTGCACCCGGCGCTCGAAGGCCAGGCCGCCAAGGGTGGGCGGCTCGACGGTGATCATCAGCGGCAGCTCGGTCGGCACCGACACCAGGCCGCTGGGCAGTCGCGCCAGCAGGCTGGGCGCATTGACCGTCACCAGCTGGGCATTGAGGCCCAGCGAGGCCGCCGAAAGCCCGGCGGCGTCGTCGA
>CAZXTV010000342.1:0-2420 GCA_964643705.1 uncultured Arenimonas sp.
GCCACCACCAGGGCCAGTCCCGCCAGCAGGAACTGGCTCAGCATGCCGCCGCTGCCGGCCGGCGCCGCTGCGACGACCCGCAGGCGGGTACCCGCCACCGGGATGGCGCCGAACTCGGCGCCGCTGGCCAGTTCCGGGTTGCCCCGCTCGAAGACGTTGTGGCGGCCCTGGCGCAGGGCCAGGTAGGCGTGGTTGGAAAGCTTTGCGGTTTCCAGCGGGCCAACCACGGTTTCCAGCGGCAGGCGCACGTAGGCCACCGTCAGCACCCGCCCATCGGCCAGCACCGGCGCGGCCAGGGCCAGGCGCGGGGCGCCGGCGTCCATCACGATCGCGGCGCGGGTGGTGTTGTCCTGCAGGGCCAGTTCAAGCACGCCGAGCTTGCCGTAGCCGAAGGCCTGCGGGTCGGCATAGGGCTCGTCCAGGCTGGGATCGTGCCACTCCACGACCTCGACCCCGGCCCAGCCGCCCTTGATCACGTCGTCGGCCGAAGCCTGGTCCTCGCGCTGCAGCGCAGTGGCCAGGGCAACGCGGCTGCGCCGGCCCTCGAGTTCCGAAACCGCGGCCTGCAGGCGATTGACCACGTCGGCACCCGCGGAAATGCGGGTGGCGTCCACCTGGGTCTGCAAGCGGGTTGCGGACAGTTCCTGGAGGCCGGCCCAGGCGAACCAGGCGGCCGCAAGCACGGCCAGGGCCGCCAGCAGCCAGGTCGGCTTGATGGATTTGAGCGCGTTCTTACCCGACGATTTCATGCTTCCCCCTGGTTCCGGTGCGGTCGCCCGCCCCGTTCAGCGCGTGCCGGTGTGGCCAAAGCCACCTTCGCCGCGCGCACTGAGTTCGAAGTCATCCACCTGGCGCAACGCTGCCCGGGCCACGGGCAGGAACACCAGCTGGGCGACACGGTCCCCCGGGCTGATGGTGAGCGGTTTCGCCCCGCGATTCCAGAGGCTCACCATCAGGGGGCCCTGGTAGTCGGCGTCGATCAGCCCGACCAGGTTGCCCAGAACCAGCCCATGTTTATGCCCCAGGCCCGATCGCGGAAGGATCGTGGCGCACAGCCCGGGGTCGCCGATGTGGATCGCCAGGCCCGTCGGGACGAGCTGGGCATCACCGGGCGCAAGCTCCAGCGGCGCCTGGATCATCGCGCGCAGGTCCATGCCGGCCGAATGCGCGGTGGCGTAGTCGGGCAGCGGGAATTGTGTGCCCAGGCGCTCGTCCAGGCGCTTGAATTGAATCTCGACGGTCATTCCATGGCCTCCAGGCGTTGTGCGACAAGCAGCAGCAGTTCAGTGGCGACGCGCGTCTTCGGGCCGTGGCCGATGTCGTGCCGGCCGTCGCGCCAGAACACCGCCAGTGCGTTCTCATCGGCCTCGAACCCCTGGCCGGGACGCGAGACGTCGTTGGCGGCGATCAGGTCCAGGCCCTTGCGGTGCAGCTTGTCACGGGCGTAGGCCTCCAGGTCGCTGGTTTCGGCCGCGAAGCCCACCACCAGCCGCGGACGCGCCGCATGTGCGGCGACGTCGGCCAGGATGTCGGCGGTGCGCACCAGGGTGAGGGTGAGGCTGTCGCCGGATTTCTTCAGCTTCTGCGGCAGGGTTTCGGCCGGCGCGTAGTCGGCGACGGCGGCGGCGCCGATGTAGGCGTCCCGGCCCGGCAGCGCCGCCAGCACGGCCGCGTGCATCTGCGCCGCGCGGCGCACGTCGACGCGGGTGACACCGGGCGGGGTTGGCAGGCACACCGGGCCGGCGACCAGCGTGACCTCGGCGCCCATGCGCCGGGCGGCATCGGCCAGCGCGAAGCCCATCTTCCCGGAGCTGCGGTTGCCCAGGAAACGCACCGGGTCGATGTCCTCGAAGGTGGGGCCGGCGCTGACCAGGATCCGGCGGCCTTCAAGCCGCGGGGGGCGCAGGCTGGCCGCCACGGCGGCGACGATTTCGCCGGGTTCCGACAGCCGGCCTTCGCCGACCTCGCCGCAGGCCTGGTCGCCGCGCCCCGGCCCGATGACCTGCACGCCGCGCGCCACCAGGGTGGCCAGGTTGGCCTGGGTGGCCGGATGCGCCCACATCACCCGGTTCATCGCCGGCGCCACCAGCAGTGGCGCCTCGCTGGCCAGGCACAGGGTGGAAAGCAGGTCGTTGGCCTGGCCCTGGGCGAGCCGGCGCAGGGTATTGGCGGTGGCCGGGGCAACCAGCACGCGGGTGGCCCAGCGGGCCAGTTCGATGTGGCCCATCGCCGCCTCGGCCGCCTCGTCCCAGAGCGAGCAGCGCACCGGGTGGCCGGACAAGGCCTGGAAGGTGGTGGTGCCGACGAAGTGGCGCGCGGCCTGCGTCATCACCACCCGCACCTGTGCGCCCGCGTCCTGCAGGCGGCGCACCAGCTCGGCCGCCTTGTAGGCGGCGATGCCGCCGCTGACGCCGAGCAGG
>CAZXTV010000343.1:0-806 GCA_964643705.1 uncultured Arenimonas sp.
AATGCTGGCGCCATTGCGATCGGCGGTCGCCAGCCTCGGCCGCTTCTGCTGGGCCTGGGGACGCTACGACCTCCAGGACGCCTTGTACCCGCGAGCGATCGAGATCGCGGGCGAGGACCCCGCGCTCCTCGGCCTGCTGCTGGTGCAGCAGGGATCGGCCCAGACCTGGCGCGCGACCGGCGACTTCGGCGCGGCGCTCTTCGACCAGGCGCTCCCGCTACTCGAGTCCTCGGCGGGCCCGGCCGAGGTGGCCTGGGCGCTGCGCGGCTACGCGATGGCGTACGCGCGGCTCGGTCGCCGCGACCGGGCGGCCGCCGCATACGAACGCGCCATCCCGCTCTACCGGCAGGTGGGCGACGTCGAGGGCGCGCTCATGATGGGGAACTCGCAGGCCTCGGAGGCCGCGACCGTCGGCGCGGGCTTGGAGCTCTACGACCGCTGCGTCGACGCGTGCCGCGCGGCCGGGGAAGCGCACCCGTTGGCCATGGCCCTGTCGGGCCGCGCCGCGATGCTGCGCCTACTAGGCGAGTTCGAGGCGGCCGAGGAGGCTGTGCGGGCAGCCCAGCACGTGCACCGAGGCATGCGCGCGCCGTTCTGGTCGCTCGACCGTCGGAACGTCCGGGCCCTCGTGTGCCTCGACCGAGGGCGGCTGCGCCGAGCGCGCGCGTTGAGCTGCCGGACCCTGGCGGGTCGTGGCGCGTCCGCGTCCGAGGTCGAGGCCGTAGGGGACGCGGCCACGGTGGCGATGGCGGTGCTCGCTCGGGTCGCGTACATCGAGGAGGACCCCGGGGCCGCGACCGCGTGGG
>CAZXTV010000343.1:816-2420 GCA_964643705.1 uncultured Arenimonas sp.
GGGCGACACCCGCGATCTCATATGTGGACCACAGCGCGTCGAGTACCTCGAAGGGGACGACCTGGTCGCGACCACGTGGGCGCGGCGTTCCTTGGAGCACCACCGAAGCCAGCACGGACCGGCGGCCTCCTACGACCTCGCGGCGTCCACGCTCGCGCGCGTGGCCTTGCGCGAAGGCGACCTCGAGGGCGCCCGGCGATGGATCGAGACGCTCGGTCTCGGACCCGAACCGCGGTGGTACGCGGGACCGCTCATCGCGGCGGCCACGACGACCGAGGCCGACGTGGGCCGCGCGGAGCTCGAGCTGGCGAGCGGCGACCTGGCCGCCGCCACGGCGCACGCGCGCTCGGCGCTCACGCGCGCCCGCGACGAGGAACTGCTCGCGGCGGGGCTGGCCGCGCTCGTCACCGCAGCGCGTGTCCTGGATGCGCGTGGCGATCGGGACGAAGCGCGGCGGATCGCTGCCTACGTACGCGCGCATCCGCGGGCTTCGTTCGAGACGAAGCGCGACGCCGCGCGGCTGCCGTGTGTCGACGACGGGGCGGCGCCGGACGGGAGCACGGCCGGCGTGCTGGTCGCGCTGGATCGGGCGTTGGGCGATCTGGGTTGACGGCGGAGCAGGGGACGCCGTCAAGCGTTCGGGTCGACCAGAGCGTCGCGCTCGCCCGCCACGGCCAGTGGCACCAACTTGGCGATCGCCCCGGCCCCCTCGCCACGCTCCGCGTGCCACAGGTCCCAGTCCTGCTGCAGTCCCAGCCAGAAGGCCGCGCTCGCACCCGTGACGCGCTCGAGCCGAAGCGCCGTGTCCGGCGTCACGCCGCGCCGACCACGAACGACGCCGTTGAGGCGCGGGAACGAGACCCCGAGGCGCTGCGCGAACTCGACCTGGCTGATGCCGAGCGGCTCCAGGAACTCCTCGAAGAGCACCTCACCGGGGTGGGTCGGGGGCCGATCGGTGGGCAGGCGGCGCCCGTGGCGGGAACGGTCCATCATCATCGCTCGAGTATGCCGTATGCCGTTCTACGCTATGCAGGTTCCGCACACCGCCTCACCGACAGACCGTCCCCGCCCGCCCCGGCCGCGCGTCGGTGTAGTCCCAGGCATCGACCACCGTCTCGCCGAGCATCAGGTAGACCGTGTCGCCACCGTTGTTCCACACGCCCTGCCCCGGGTTGCCGACGGTCAGCTCCCCGGGGCCCCGCTCGCCGACCGGCAGCCGGAAGGCCGTCCGGGACCCCTCGTCCCACAGGTAGTACCCGCGCGTGTCGAGGCGCTCGCGCAAGAGCAGCGTGACCGACTCCGCGTCGGTGTCGTTCGGCGTGTCGGGGTCGTAGAGCACGCACGCGATCACGATGGGTCCAGGCGGCAGCCCCTCGGCGACGCTCGGCGCGCGCGGCGCCGCCCACAGGCCGATCGCCGCGGCACGGGCGACCGCCGCCGCCTGGGCGTACCGGTCCGCGTAGGTGACGTTGGGCTCCATCGCCATCGGACGCGCGAGGCCGGCGGCGACCAGGTCGAGGTTCACCTGGGTCGCGCGCAACCCGTCGATGGTCCAGGCGCCCTCGGGGTCGGCGACGTAGGCGTAGGCGAGCAGCCGGCCGAAG
>CAZXTV010000344.1:0-2408 GCA_964643705.1 uncultured Arenimonas sp.
TTGCGGTCGGCCAGGGCCGGGCGGGTCAGCAGCCGGTTCATCAGCGCGACCAGGAAGGCCAGGGTCTTGCCGGTGCCGGTCTGGGCCTGGCCGGCGACGTCACCGCCCGGCAGGGCGATGGGCAGGGTCAGGGCCTGGATGGGGGTGCAGCGGGTGAAGCCTGCGGATTCGAGGCCGGCCTGGAGGTCAGGATGAAGCTCGAAACTGGAAAAAGCGATATCAGTCAGTGGTTTGTCGGACATGTAGGTCTCTGGTTGCGCGTCTCTGCGCTTGCGCGGCCTGGCCGGGGGGTCGCAAACTGCCCTGAACCCGGGGCCGCCGATGGCGGTTGATTTAACGTTCGAAGCGCCCCAGTTTAACCCAAGGGCAGGCCCGACCGGGCCGCCACCTTCAAGTAAATCAGGAGTTTGACGCATGAGCGACCAGGTGCTTCATGTGGGTGACGCCGACTTCGAGGCCCAGGTGCTCCAGTCCGATACCCCGGTGCTGGTGGATTTCTGGGCCGAGTGGTGTGGCCCCTGCAAGATGATCGGCCCGATGGTGGATGAGCTGGCCGACACGTATGCCGGCAAGGTCAAGGTGGTGAAACTCAACATCGACCACAATCCCCAGATCCCGCGCCAGTATGCCGTGCGCGGCATCCCGACCCTGATGCTTTTCAAGGATGGCAAGGTGCACGCCACCCAGGTCGGCGCAGTGGGCAAGGCCCAGCTCGCGCAGTTCGTCGACAAGGCGCTTTGAGGCGCCCTGCCCCGGTCCCCCGGGGCTCCGCGGGGGCCGGGCGCTTGTCGCGCCGCCCCCGGCGGTGTTAGTTTGAAGGTCATTCGGGCGCCCCGGCGCCGATGTCTTTTGCTTCCCCCTTCCTCCCCCACGCTCGCGTTCGCGAGGTGAATCCTGTGTCCGAAAACGAAACCGACTCCGGCGCCAGCGCCGAGAAGCGTCCGCGCAAATCGCGCGCCGCAAATCCCAATAACGATGCTCCGGCCGCCGGATCCCCGGCGCCGGCACCTGCACCTGCACCGGCACCCGTGCCTGTCTCGGCGCCGGCTCCCGAGCGCGCGCCCGCTGAATCGGCTTCCTCCGGCGATGCCGGGGGTGGGGGTGGCGGTGGCGGTGGCGGTGGCCAGGGTGGTGGCGGCCAAGGCGGCAACGACGACGGCGGCCAGCAGGGCGGCGGCGACGGGGGCCCCCAGGGCGGCGGCGACCGCAGCCGGGAAGGCCGGCGCAACCGCCGCGACCGCTTCCGCGACAAGCGCGACCGCTTCAAGGGCCGCGAAGGCGGCGGTGGTGGCGGTGGTGGCCAGGGCGACGACGAGGGCAATGCCAACGGTGGCAATGGTGGCAACGGCGGCCAGAACGAGCGCCCGCTGCCCCAGCTGCCGCCGGACTTCCCGGTCTACAGCCTTAACGACCTCAAGCGCATGCCCGCTTACAAGCTGCTCGAGATCGCCGACCAGCTGGGCCTGCACGAAGGCGTGGCGCGCATGCGCAAGCAGGACGTCACCTTCGCCCTGCTCAAGGTGCTCACCCGCCACCCGCAGGGCGTAGCCGGCGACGGCGTGCTGGAAATCCTGCCCGACGGTTACGGTTTCCTGCGCTCGGACGACGCCAGCTACCTGGCCGGCCCGGACGACGTCTACATCTCGCCCAGCCAGATCCGCCGCTTCAACCTGCGCACCGGCGATGAAATCTCCGGCCGCATCCGCAGCCCCAAGGAAGGCGAACGTTATGTCGCCCTCAACATCGTGGACACCATCAACGGCGAACCGCCGGAGGCGTCCAAGGGCAAGGTGCTGTTCGAGAACCTCACCCCGCTGTTCCCGCGCGTCCGCTTCAAGCTCGAGCGCGGCAACGGCTCGTCCGAGGACATTACCGGCCGCGTGATGGACCTTATGTCGCCGATCGGCAAGGGCCAGCGCGCCCTGATCGTCTCGCCGCCCAAGGCCGGCAAGACCGTACTGATGCAGAACGTGGCCCAGGCCATCATCCACAACCACCCGGACGTGCACCTGATCGTGCTGCTGATCGACGAGCGGCCCGAGGAAGTCACCGAAATGCAGCGCACCGTGCGCGGCGAGGTCATTTCCTCGACCTTCGACGAGCCGGCCGCGCGCCACGTGCAGGTCGCCGAGATGGTGATCGAGCGCGCCAAGCGCCTGGTCGAGCACAAGCGCGACGTTGTCATCATGCTCGACTCGATCACCCGCCTGGCCCGCGCCTACAACACCGTGGTGCCCAGCTCGGGCAAGGTGCTCACCGGTGGCGTCGACGCCAATGCCCTGCACCGCCCGAAGCGTTTCTTCGGCGCGGCCCGCAACGTCGAGGAAGGCGGCTCGCTCACCATCATCGCCACCACGCTGGTGGAAACCGGTTCGAAGATGGACGAGGTGATCTACGAAGAGTTCAAG
>CAZXTV010000345.1:0-2404 GCA_964643705.1 uncultured Arenimonas sp.
ATCGCCAGCACGTGGTAGTCCAGGCCGCCCTGTGGGCCATGCACCTGCGAGATCGTCGCCTGCAAGGTGCAGATCTCGCCGCTGTGGCGACGCTCGATGAGTTCGCCCCGCCAGCGCCCGTGGGTGCGCAGGCCGGCCCACATCGCAGCACGCTGCTGGCGCGCGAGCGGGTCGGTCGGCGTCGGCCGCAGCAGCGATGGCACCGTGCCCACGAGATCTTCCAGCGGCACGCCCAGGATCTGGCTGTAGGCGGCGTTGGCGTCGAGCACGCGCAGGTCGGCGTCGGCAATCAGCAGGCCTTCGTGCAGATGCTGGAACAGGCTGGCCGACAACCGTTGGCGCTCCTGGGCGTCATGGCGTTCGCTGACGTCGGCCATGGTCGCGACCAGGCGCAGCGGGCGGCCGGACTTGTCGTGCTCGCCGGCGAGCACGTTGACCTCGACCCAGTGCCAGCCGCCTTCGCCGTGGATGCGCACCTCCTGCCGCAGTTCAGGGCGCTCGCCGGTCGTGACGTCGGACAGTTCCTCCTGCAGGCGCAGGCGGTCGTCCACGTGCACGTCCTGCAGCCAGGCCTGGGGCGTCCACTCGCTGGTGCGGCGATGCTGGGTGAGGGTGCGCCAGTCGCTCGACAGGTGGACGTCATGTGGCTGGTTCAGCTGCCACTCGGCAACCGCCAGCCGCGCGGCGCCCAGGGCGGTGCTGGCGCGCCGTTCCCGCCGGCCCATGGCTTGCGACGCGGCCCGCGTGGCCAGCAGCAGGGCCGCCAGCGAGCCCAGGTAGGCGCACAGGCTGGCCAGCGCGGCCACCGGCCCGACAGCAGCGTACGGCCCCAGCGCCTGCGCGGCTGCGATGGCATGCACCACCCCCACGCCCTGCAGCGCCAGCGCCGGCAGGGTGAAGCCGCCGCGCAGCACCAGCAGCGCCAGCAGCACGTGCGGCCATCCGGCCAATGCCATCGCCGACAGCGCGCCGCCGCCCCAGGCCGGGACGAGCCAGGCCGCCGCCAGCGCCGGCACGGCGGCCGCGACGGCGAGGCCGGCCCAGCGCTGCCGCGCGGTGGTCGCCGACCAGCGGCTGGCCCGCGTCAACGCCATCAGCGGCAAGGCGCCCAGCAACATCCCCAGCGCATGCCAGGGCCAGGCCAGCAGCGCGGCCGGCCATGCGGCCTCGGCCGCGATGCCGGCCGCGCCGCGCATCCACTGGGCGCTGGCCAGCAGCGGCGCGCCCACCAGCACCGTGGCCCCGACCAGCGCCCAGGCGTCCTGCGCCCGGTCGATCTCGGCGCGCAGGTCGATGCGCTGCAGCAGCACCGTGCAGGCCAGCACCGCGGCACTGCTCCCTGCCACCAGCAGCGCCAGGCCGCCGGCCGGCTCGCCGAGTGCCAGCCCGGCCAGGAGCCACCCCAGCACCGGACCGGGCCAGACCCCCAGGCCGGCCCTCAGCAGGCAGGCCAACGCCACGCCGGCCGACAGCCAGGGCAGTTCGACCCAGGGCGCCAGCGGCACCCAGCGGTCGAGCAGGGTGGTTCCGAAGACGAGAACGGCGCTGCCCAGGCGCCAGAGCCAGATCGAAGGCGCCGGCCCGTCGGGCGGGCGCTCGGCCGCGGGCAGGGTGTTCAGATCCTGAAGTCGTCGAGCTTGGCGCCGCCGGCAAGGGCGGTCTTGAGCCAGTTGGGCTGCAGGCCGCGGCCCGACCAGGAGTCGCCCGTCGCGGGGTTGCGGAACTTGGGCGCCACCTTGCCGCTGCCCGCCTTGCGCGGCGCGGCCGTCATTCGGCTGCCCAGGTCGGCCAGCGTCAGGCCGTGCTCGGCCATCAGGGCGCGCACCTGCGCGATCGCCTGGGCGCGATGCTCGCGCTGCGCGTCCATGATCTGCTGCTCCAACGCCGCCTTCTGGGCCAGCAGTTCACTCAGGTCGGGCATGCCGTCTCCATCGATGAGAAAGGGGCCTCGATAATATCAACGGGCATGCCCCCCTGGGGACCGGAAAACCCGGCCACCCCTGGTGTCAGCGGTATCCGACGCGGTCGAGCATCTGCTGGACCTTGACCTGATTCATGCCGATCACGGAAATCGGCACCGATTCGGTCCGGAAATCCCCCAGGCTGGTGAGCGCGGAGTTTGTGGTTTTCACCGACGGAACGGCCGGCCATTCGTTGTTGCCGTCCGCGAAGTAGGCCTGCGCCGAATCCGAAGCCAGGTATTCCAGGAATCTGACGGCGGCCTCGCGGTTCTTGGCGTGGCGGGCCACCGCGCCGCCGGCGATGTTGACGTGCGTGCCGTGGTCGGCCTGGTTGGGCATCACGATGCCCACCTTCTCGACCACGGCCCGGTCCTCGGGCTTGTTCGACCGCATCAGGCGCGCGAGATAGTACGAGTTGGTGATCGCCACACCGCACTCCCCGC
>CAZXTV010000346.1:0-1021 GCA_964643705.1 uncultured Arenimonas sp.
CTCGAGCAGGGTGACGCGTTCGGCGCGGCTGAGGCGCGGGGCATGGGCCGGGGTGGCCGCCACGAGGGCGGCCACCACGGTCAGCACGCAAACAATGTGCTTGAGTCCCATCGCTTACTTCGCGGTGTAGACGATTTCGACGCGGCGGTTCTGCTGCCAGCACGACTCGCCGGACTCGTTGCAGGTCGGACGCTCTTCACCGTAGGACACGACGGTGATCTGGCCAGCCGAACCACCCGCACCCTGCAGGGCGCCGGAGACGGCATTGCCACGGCGCT
Source organism: uncultured Arenimonas sp. (assembly GCA_964643705.1). Lineage (GTDB taxonomy): Bacteria > Pseudomonadota > Gammaproteobacteria > Xanthomonadales > Xanthomonadaceae > Arenimonas. The sequence goes on from CAZXTV010000346.1 coordinate 279, forward strand.
CGCCCAGGCCCAGGTTGTACTCGCGGGTGCCACGCTCGTCGGCGTTGCCTTCCAGCGTCACGCGGGCTTCGGCGCGGTCGTTCAGGTACTTCGCGTGGCAGGCCATGATGGCCTGGAACTCCGGACGCAGGGTGTCCTGGTCGAAGTCGAAGTAGACGGTGCGCTGGCGCAGGCAGGAATCGGAGTCCAGGTCGGCCGGGGTGTAACGGCCGTCGGAAACCGGAGCCGTGGTGGCCGGGGCGGTGTATTCCGGCGCCGGCGCTTCTTCCTTGACCTTCTTGGAGCAGGCGGCGAGGGCGACGCAGATCGAAGCAGCGAGCAGCACGCGGGTAGTGTTATTCATGGCAAAGCCTCTTTGGGTTCTCGGATGCAGGGGTGGTGCTTATTGTTTGGAAGGGCCCGTCCTAGGTTTACCTCTGCCGGTAGGGTGACCAGGCGGGCTCCCGGACGTCACCATCGGCCAAAACCAATCGCTGCCTTACCCGGCCATCCGCCGAAACGGCGTACAGCACGCCACGCGATCCTTCCTTCGTGGCGTACAGCAACATGCTGGCGTTGGGGGCAAAACTGGGAGACTCGTCGAGGTTGCCCGGCGACAAGGTCTGCCAGCGCCCCGACCCGCCGAAGCTGCGGTCAAGAACGGCAATACGATAAACGTTTCCATTGCCCTGTGCCATAGCTATCTTCTTGCCGTCAAAGGAAATACTGGCCTTGGCATTGGAATCGCCCTGGAAGCTCCGGCG
>CAZXTV010000346.1:1031-2394 GCA_964643705.1 uncultured Arenimonas sp.
GTCGCCGCCGCCGGCGGGCACCTGGTAGAGCTGCGGCTTGCCCGCACGGTCGGAAGTGAAGACCAGGGACTGGCCATCGGCGGTCCACACGGCCTCGGTATCGATGCCCCAGTGGCGGGTGACCTGGGTGAGGTTCTTGGTGGCCAGGTCCATCACGTAGATCTCGGGGTTGCCCGAGCGCGACAGCGTGAGGGCCAGGCGCTTGCCGTCCGGCGAGAACGAAGGGGCGCCGTTGATGCCCTTGAAGCTGGCCAGCACTTCCCGGGCACCGGTGGCGATTTCCTGCACGTAGATGGTCGAATTGCCGCGTTCGAAGCTGACATAGGCCAGCTTGCGGCCGTCCGGGCTCCAGGCCGCCGACAGCAGCGGTTCGCGCGAGCGCACCACGGTCTGCGGGTTGAAGCCGTCGGAGTCGGCGATCATCAGCGAATACTGGGTGTCCTTGCCGACGCCGTTGGCGGTGACGTAGGCGATGCGGGTCCAGAAGGCGCCGCGCACGCCGAGGATCTTTTCGTAGATCTGGTCGGCGATCTGGTGGGCGACGTCGCGCATGCCGCGGGCGCGGCCACCGACGGCCAGGCCCACCAGGCGCTCCTGCTTGGCCACGTCCCACAGTTCGTATTCAACGCGGTAGCCGCCGTCGGGGTTGTCGAGCACCCGGCCCACCACCACGAAGTCCTGGCGCAGCACGCGCCAGGTGGGGAACTTGATCTCGGAGCCGCGCAGGGGCTTTTCGATCACGTCCTGCTCGGCCAGCGCGCGGAACTGGCCCGAGCGGTTGAGGTCGGCGCGGATCACCGCGGCGATGTCGGTGTCGGGCGCCACCGAGGTGCCCAGGTAGGGCATCGGCACGACGGCGATCGGCAGGGCGGCTTCGTTGCCGGTGACCACGCCGATGTCCAGGCCCTGGGCCCGGGCCTGGCCGAAGGGAAGCAACAGCGCGAGCGCCAGGAAAGTAAGGAAACGCATCATCGGCAGGCCTCTTCGGGGTAGCAGAACGTCAGGGTGACTTGTCGCTCGAACACGGGTTTGAACTCTTCGTAGGGCATCGGCGAGCGGCGCAGGGCGCGTTCCACCGATTCCCGGCCCTGGGCGTCGAACGGACAGCTCAGGAATGCAACATCAATAACCTCTCCGCCGGGTATTTGGGTGAAGCGCACCTGACAGCGGGTGCGTTCGGGCGCCAGAACCCGGTTCCAGTTCTGCTGCGCGGTCTGCAGCATGGCCAGGGCGTAGCGGGCCTTGAGGTCGGTGTCGGTGCCATTGTTGCCGCCGCTGGCCTGGGCCGGCGCCGGCGTCGGGCGGGGCTGCGGGGACGGCGGGGCCGCGCGGTCGGCCAGCTGGCGCAGGCGCTGTTCTTCCA